>NZ_JBMQQG010000024.1:0-48833 GCF_057362405.1 Ginsengibacter sp. | reverse complement strand
ACAATACGTCAGAAAATATTACTGCTCTTGATACAGAAGCTGGCAACGAATTTCCGATGTGGCATAATGACGAAATTTATTTTCTTACCGATCGTGGACCAGAGTTAAGAATGAATTTGTGGAAGTATAATACTAAAACAAAAGTTGCGCAACAGATTACCAATTTCAAAGATTATGATATTCATTTCCCCTCTGCTGGCCCCGATGATATTGTTTTTGAAGAAGGAGGAAGTCTATACCTCTATAATTTTTCTTCACGCAAAATAAACGAAGTAAAGGTTTCGCTGGTAAGCGATAAAACCTTGCTGAAACCAAAAATGGAAAAGGTTGACAAGTATATTCAACACACGGAAATAAGCCCTGATGGTAACCGTGTATTGATGGAAGCAAGAGGAGATATTTTTTCCTTACCTGCGGAAAATGGTTTTATAGAAGACCTTACAAGAACTTCGGGTACAGCTGAGCGTTACCCCGCATGGTCTCCTGACGGAAAGACGATTGCTTACTGGAGTGATCAATCGGGAGAATACGAATTGTGGATAACGCCTTCAAATGAAAATAAGCCTCGCAAACTAACAAGCTACGGACCTGGTTTTCGCTACAATCTTTTTTGGTCGCCTGATAGTAAGAAGGTTGCTTTTATTGACAAGGCTATGAAAATCCAGGTATATGATTTTGAGACGGATAAAACAACTTTGATTGATCATGCAATACATTACTTCCACGGTGCATTAGAAAATTTTTCGTGTTATTGGTCACCCGATGGTCAATATCTCACTTTCAGTCATGACCTTGATAATACCCATAGTGCGGTTTATATTTTCGATTATAAAAATAAAAACCTGCACCAGGTCACCAGCGGATTTTATAGTTGTTCCAATCCAATATTTGATAGCGAAGGAAAATATCTTTACCTCTTAACGAACCAATCCTTTTCGCCTAATTACAGCGACCTCGACAATTCATTCATTTATGCTAATTCAACCCAACCCGCTGTTATTACTTTAGAGAAAACAACACCTTCTATTTTATTTCCAAAGAATGATACGGTAAGAATTATTGCGTCTGAGCCTATCACAAAAGTTGTTGAAATCAAACATAAATTTAAAAGCTTAAAAGACACCGTTGAAACGAAAAGAGAAAAGGTGAAACCTGTGGAAATTGACTTTGATGGAATTGAATCCCGCCTCGAAATTCTTCCTTTGTCCGCAGGAAATTATTCGAAACTTGGATCCGTAAAAGGAAAATTTATTTATGTTAAAACTCCACCACGTGATGAAGAAAAAGCAAAACCTTCTTTGAAATATTTTGATATTGAAAAGAAAGAAGAAAAGACCATTCTTGATAATGTCAACAATTATAAAATGTCTGCCGACAGGCAAAAATTGCTGGTGCAGCAAGGAGAATCTTTTGCAATAGTAAAGCCCGAAGAATCACAAAAGTTTGAAAAACCTATCCGCGTTGGTGAAATGCAATTGCTGGTGAATCCAATGGAGGAATGGAAACAAATTCTTACGGACGCGTGGAGAATTGAGCGTGATTATTTCTACGATCCCAATATGCACGGTGTAAACTGGAACCAGGTAAAAGAGCGATATACAAAAATGCTGGAGGGCGCTGCATCGCGGGAAGAATTAAATTACATAATAGGTGAAATGATTGGCGAATTGAATTCGTCGCACACTTACCAGGGCGGCGGCGATCTTGAGAAAGAACATAGCGAAGACGTAGGATATCTCGGAGTAGATTATGAAGCGGATGGAGATTATTATAAAATCAAAAAAATTATTAAAGGTGCCACCTGGGATGCAGAAGAAAGATCTCCCCTGGAAATGCCCGGAGTTAATATACCCGAAGGAAGTTATTTACTTGCTGTAAACGGAGTGCCGCTAACAACGGCCCAGGAACCATTCGCCATTTTCGAGGGTCTCGCCGATAAAACAATAGAGCTGACATATAATTCCACTCCATTATGGAATGGTTCAAAAACCGCCCTTGTTAAGGCAATGACAGATGAAGGGAGATTACGTTATCTCAACTGGGTGGAAACTAACCGTAAAAGGGTAGACGAAGAAACTGCAGGCGAGGCCGGATACATTTATGTTCCAAGTACAGGTACTGATGGCCAGGATGAATTGATGCGACAGTTCAATGCGCAGTGGGACAAAAAAGCGTTGATAATAGATGAACGTTTTAATAGCGGAGGACAAATTCCCGACAGGTTCATTGAAATGTTGAATCGCAAACCGCTTGCTTATTGGGCCATACGCGACGGAAAAAGCAATCCATGGCCACCCTTCGCCAACTTCGGTCCCAAGGTGATGTTGATTAATGGATGGAGCGGCTCTGGTGGCGATGCCTTTCCTGATTACTTTAGAAAAGCAGGATTAGGGCCATTGATAGGAAACAGAACCTGGGGCGGACTGATTGGAATAAGTGGAACTCCCGATCTTATTGACGGCGGCGTTGTTACTGCTCCTTCTTTCAGAATGTTTAACCCGGATGGAACCTGGTTTAAAGAAGGTCATGGTGTTGATCCCGATATTTTAGTTGACGAAGATCTCGGCTTAATGGCCAAAGGAATCGATCCACAATTGGAACGAGCAATTACAGAAATTAAAACGTTGATAAAAGATAAAGGATACAAAGTACCGGCCACTCCTGCCTACCAGGATCGTGATTAAATGGCGATTGAAACGATGGAAGTTCTTTATTGCTTCCAAACATTATTTCCACGGTTACTATCGGGCAACATATTCGCCGGATCAATGGTTACAGATTGCAAAGGTTGTGTTGTTTGCAGGTGAATGGTATGTACCGCATTTTGCAGCCATGTTTCCACAGGTAACGCTAAATTTTGTTTGCTGCCGTCTTTCAAAATTATTTCAACGGTACAAGGCATTGCCATTTTTTGAAGATTGACAATCGTTATATCGGCACCATTTTTATAATTATTGTCCTTGTAGGAAACTGATTGAACCGCTATATCGAGTTGCCAATTGTGTTGAAACCATTCCCGCCAGAACCAGGTAAGATCTTCTCCCGCCTCATTATCCATTGTTCTAAAAAAGTCATCAGGAGCAGGATGTTTAAACGACCACCTTTCAACATATTTTTTGAAAGCGTAATCAAACCTGTCGTGTCCCAATATCACTTCACGTAGTAAAACCAAACCAAATGCCGGTTTAAAATATTCAATAGGATGGCGATATTTTTCTGTGAATTCATCGGCACGATCCATCATCGTTGGAGCATCAGCATCTTTCAGATAAGGAATAATTTCATCCGCAGGATTTCCTTTGCCAGGTGCATATTCGCCATCCCTTTTTGGCGCATATTCACCATGATTGAAATTATCCGACGCATACACATCAATAAAAGTATTGAACCCTTCATCCATAAACGCATGGCGCCTTTCATTACTGCCTACTATCATCGGAAACCAGTTGTGACCAATTTCGTGGGCCGTTACCCAGTATAGTTCTCCCGCTTTATCCTGCCAGCCGTCAAAAACAATTCCGGGGTATTCCATGCCGCCCGCAGTTCCTGCTTCATTAACAGCTACCGGCCAGGGATACACGAACCATTTCCCTGAAAAATATTCAATTGACTTTTTGAGATATTCCGTAGCTCTTCCCCAGGCGCTATCGCCTGCACTTTCTACGGGATATACTGACATTGCCAAACATTTTTTACCCCCCGGCAAATTAACTTTCGCCGCATCCCATACATAAGCTTTTGAAGCACCGAAAGCAACATCTCTCGTATTCTGCATTCTAAAGTGCCATGTTTTGGTACCGGTACTTACCGGGTGAGCTACTCTTTGATCGACTTCCTTTACTGTCCGTATCATAACCGTTTTATCGCTGTTCCTTGCTTCATTGAGCCTTTGCAATTGTTGGTCCGAGAGAACTTCTTTCTCATTCTGCAACTCACCACTACCGGCAACGATCATATCATTAGGTACCGTTACGGTGTAATCGAAATCACCATATTCGCAATAAAATTCTCCGCTGCCAAGGAACGGCAATGTGCACCATCCTTCCACATCATCGTACACACACATGTGTGGATACCATTGTGCTATTTCATAAATCTTCCCATTTTTAGTAAGAACATAATCGTTTCTTCCTCCGAAAATGGGAATGACGTAGTAATATTTAATTTTGATATCAATGGTACTTTTGGAAGATAAAGCCTGCGGCAAACGAATCTGCATTCTCGTATCGTTGATGATATAATCTGCCTTAAAAGTTTTTCCTTTATACGTAACCGTTATGCTGTCAAATTGAAAACCGTTAGTGTGCCTGGTTGATCCAAATTCGGAATAGAAATTGGAACGGGCATCTTCGCGGTAAGTATTTTGATCCAGTTCCAGCCACAAAGATTGCAAGGAATCAGGACTGTTGTTAGTATAATGAATTGTTTCATTACAGGCCAGCATATTCTTCACAGTATCTATTGCAGCCTGCAAATTATAATCTGCTTTGTTCTGCCAGTACTTGGCGCCGGGAGCACCACTGGCAGAACGAAATTCATTTCCATTCTTTGTATAAAAGTTCTGTGCAAAAATTTCCTTTGGGTTGTATAAAGACTCAACTCCGGTCGGCATTTGAGCAAAAGAAGTTAAGATTGAAAGAGAAAGGATTATCGTTAAAGGATGTTTTTTACACTTCATCAGGGTACCATTTATTCAAATAAAATTATGATGTGCAAAGTAAAAGATTCAAAAAGTAAAATTTGAAAAAAAATTCCATTGACAAAAACTACATCATAAAGTATGTAAAAATGCGACATGAACTTTTAAATAGAAATCCGCTCATAGGCTAACTTTTGGCCTTAATAATTTAGTCGTTCATTGTCATTTAGTTTATCATCATTTTACAACAAATCTTCTGTATGAGGTTATTTTTATCGCTCTTTGTAATTATGCTCTTGAGTACACTGGCACACGCTCAAACGGGCAACACCGGAAGCATAACAGTCTATATAAAAGAGAATACGCAAACGGCGTTGGGAAATGTGACGGTGTCGCTTCTCAAGAATAAAGATTCGTCATTGGTTAAACTTGGCATTACCGATGATAAGGGTGCTGTTGTTTTCGATCGTCTTGCTTTTGATGCTTACCTTATTAAAGCAACAATGGTAAATTATGATAATACTTATTCTCCTTTGATCAATGTCACTTCTTCAAAAAATAATGAGGTTACACTTTCATTACATCACAACTCTTCTGTTTTGAAAGAAGTAAAAGTTGAAGCGAAAAAACCTTTCATTCAGAAACTATCCGACCGTATTGTTGTAAATGTTGATAATAGCATTATTAGCGCCGGCAGTTCTGCTATGGATCTGTTGGAACGATCTCCCGGTGTAAATATTGATCAGAATGATGTAATTAGTTTGCGCGGAAAACAAGGTGTAATAATTATGATAGATGGAAAGACGACACCGATGACCGGAACGGATCTTGTCAATTATCTTCGCGGCCTTCCTTCCGATGCAATTGACCGTGTCGACATTATTACCAACCCGTCCGCAAAATATGATGCAGCGGGCAATTCCGGTATTATAGATATTCACATGAAGAAAGATCAGCGTTTAGGCGCCAACGGTAGTGTTACGGCGGGGTATGGGCAGGGCGTTTATCCCAAATCAAATGCAGGCATAAATTTCAATTATCGCAATAGAAAAGTAAACGTTTTTGGAAACTATAATTACGCCTATCGTAAAGGATTAAATCACCTCATACTCGACAGGAATTTTTATACTAACGGTGTTTTTGATGGGGAAGACAAAAAGGATAATTACACTACGTTTCCCCTAAACTTTAATGTTGCGAGGCTGGGCGCTGATTTCTTTTTAGATAAGAAAACAATTATTGGTTTTGTTGTGAACAGCAATTTTATAAACTATCATAATTTCAACACCAATAACTCCACCGTAATCGACAATCAAAAAAACCCCTCCTATACTTTTCAAACTCATGAAAACAGCACGTCAGGGAATAACAATACCGTTGGCAACATCAACTTTAAACACACCTTTGATAGCAGCGGGAAAGAACTTACGGCAGATATCGATTATGGGGTATATCATTCAAATGCATTAACCAACAATTCGACAGACTACTATAACCTGGATGGTAGCAAGATGCAACCTTCGTACATACTATTGGGAAATCAAAAAGGGAAACTTATACTCAAAACAGCAAAAGCAGATTATGTAAATCCTTTTAAAAATGGTGCAAAGCTTGAAGCAGGGTTTAAAACCAGCGACGTATCATCTGATAACGACGCAAAGTTTTTTGATGCGAGCAACGGAACGCCACAAAACGATACCACCAAAACCAATCACTTTTTGTATGAAGAATATAATAACGCTGCATATATAAATTTTAGCAAAGAATATAAGAAATTCAATATTCAGTTAGGGATAAGGGGAGAACAAACCATTCTTAAAACGCACCAGGAAAAAGGGGACATACGTTTTGACTCTTCTTACTTTCAACTATTTCCCAGTGCTTTTTTTAATTATAAAATCAATAAAGATCAAACCTTAGGCGTTTCCGTTAGTCGCCGCATTGACCGCCCTAATTATAGTTTACTAAATCCATTTTTATTCTTAATAGATGTAAGCACTTATAATACCGGCAACACCGCTTTGCTGCCACAATTCACCTGGTCGTATGAAATGAACTATACGGTAAAAAATTTCAATTTTGCCTTGAGTTACAGTCACACTAAAGATGTTCTGAATATCGCTATCGCTAAATTCAAAGACGTATTTCCCAATAGTAATTTTGCAGACTCAAATATAACAGTAGAGATTCCCGTAAACCTCGAGGCTTCCGATTATTTTGGCTTATCTGTCTCTGCCCCTGTTCACATCGCTTCTTGGTGGAATATGGTCAATAACGCAGATTTTTATTATAATCATTTTCGCGGCAACCTTGGAGGATCCGCATTGAATAATGGAGCGCCTGCTGCCGACATTAAGACCAATAGCAATTTCACTCTTAAAAAAGGATGGACTGCAGAATTGATCGCCAGCCTTAATTCGGGTGGCCGTGATGGTTATATGGTGGCCCAACCACAGTGGGCAATTTCACCCGGCATTCAAAAATTAATTTTGAAATCAAAAGGGACTTTGAAGTTTAGCTATACTGATATCTTCTGGACCAACTTGCCTAAAGCCGTAATTACTTATCCTGGAAAATATATCGAACGCTGGCACGCTTTCCGCGAGAGTCGCATAGCGACCATAACTTTTACTTACAGGTTCGGGAAGAGTACCGTGCAAGGGGCACGAAGAAGAACCACCGGCTCAGAAGAAGAAAGACAAAGAGCGGGCAGTTAAGGAACCAGCTCATCTTAAAAACGCTAGCGCAACCCTTCTAATAATTTTAGATGTGGCTTTAAATTTTGAAGTGTTTCTTTCTGCAAAAACTTTTTGAGGTGCTTGTAGAAATGACTCTTGTCGTAGTAACCATAATGAGAAAAATGAAAGTCAGCGGGCGAGGTAGCCAGTTGATGTGTTGCCTTTCTTATTCTTAATATTTGCAATGCTTGCTTACTGCTTATGCTCGTGGTTATTTCAAAATAACGTTGAAGCGTACGTGTAGAAATTTTATATTTTGAAGCAAAGGTTTGAATTGAAGTTGTAAAATTATTTGTCGCATTGCATTGCTCAAGTATCTCCGTAACAATCTGCACGGGCCGTAAAGAGACAGAATTCCTTTGAACCATAGTTTGAAAATGAACGGTTAAAATATCTACCCGTTCGTTGAAATCAGAGGCCTTTTTTACTTCTGTGATAATTTTTTGATCGAGCAAGTAACTTAGTGGAAAAATATATTCACGGTATTCAGAAAAGTTCACTTTCTTTTCAAATATTACAGGTGACACTTTAAACTTGATTCCGAATAACCGGTTACCTGGTCTGTGAAAACATTCAATAGATTTATTTCTTGGCAAAAATCCATCTGATTTCATTTCAAAACGTTCTTGATCTACCTGCATTGTAAAAGGTGTGCCGAGGTTAATAAGGTAAGTGTATCCAATGTTTGGGAACAGCGCATCTGAAAATCCCGCGGGGTTTTGTTGCAGCAGGTCATCAAACTTCGTTTCCCAAAAGAAATCTATGAAGTGAATGATCTCTTTGGCCGGCTTAACCCTGTGATAATAATTTTCAAAATGGTCAATATCGAAAAACTCAATATGCTGCACGGTAAATATATATGCAGTAAAGTTAAGTGAGGGGAATATGTAACAATGATGCTTTTATTTAAACGGCTTAGTCAACAAAAAGCAAAAAGGACATTTACGTAATTGTGATTACAAATCTTTTGCAGGAAGTTTAATTACACCACCTTTTTTATCGGAGATAACAAGATAGCCGTTTCGGGCTTTTTCTTCAGCAATAACTTTTTCAATAGCCTTATCCAGGGCTATCTTTATTTTTCCACTCAAATCTTTTCTATTTTTAACTGGATTCATTTCGAAATGATTTTATTAAAGATTTCAAAGTTAAAGATTTCAATTTCGCTATCAATCTTACTGGTCAGTAACATTCGATCTGCCAGAGTTTAGTAATTTATCAATTTCTGAATCATTTCATCCAATCTTGATTTGGCCAGGAAGTTCTTTTCCAGTTCTGTATTAAAAGGAACAGGCGTATTAAGTGACCCACAACGCATAACAGGCGAATCTAAAAACTCAAAACAATTTTGTGCAATCCAGGAGGCAATTTCGCCCCCTATTCCACCAGTATAAGTGTCTTCATGCAGCACCAAAGCTTTACCGGTATTATTAACGGAAGTTCTAATCGCCTTATAATCCAACGGCAACAAAGTTCTCAGGTCGAGAATATCTATTGAAATTTCAGGATGGGCATCTGCATATTCTTCGGTCCACACGACTCCCATCCCATATGTAATAACGCTAACGTCGTGGCCTGCACGAACTTGTTTTGCTTTGCCGATCTCTATTTCATAATACTCTTCTGGCACTGGGCCGCTGGCACTTCTATATAATCCTTTGTGTTCGAAAAATAGTACGGGATTAGGATCATTAATAGCTGCAATCATTAAACCCTTCGCATCTTCCGGGTTAGACGGATAAACCACTTTCAAACCCGGTGTGTGCACAAACCAGGCTTCATTGCTTTGGCTGTGAAACGGCCCTGCACCTACACCGGCGCCCGTTGGCATGCGAATTACAACATCCGCATTTTGTCCCCACCGATAATGAATTTTTGCAAGGTTGTTTACAATTTGGTTAAATCCTACTGTAACAAAATCTGCAAACTGCATTTCTATTACACTTTTAAATCCCTCGAGACTTAAGCCTAAAGCTGCGCCCACAATGGCACTTTCGCATAAAGGCGTATTCCGCACTCTTTCTTTTCCAAATTCATTTACAAAACCTTCGGTTATTTTAAAAGCACCGCCATATTCCGCAATATCCTGTCCCATTAAAATAAGATTGGGATGCTCAATCATAGATTGATGCAACCCTTCCTTAATAGCATCAACAAACCGAAGCTGCTTGGCGCCGGTAGAATTAGGATCTTCCGTTTTTTCGTATCGATACACTGAAGGAGCATAGACGTCATTTAATTCATTAGCAGAATTAACGGCAATTTTTAATTTATCCGTTTCCTGGTACAGAGAAGTTTGTTTCAACTCACTTTCAATCGTTTCTCTTAACTCATCTCGTATATGCGCAAGCGATAGGTTTGTTACAATTTTTTCTTCGAGAAGAAAGCGCTCATAATTTTTAATCGGGTCCTTATCAATCCATTGGGCAAACATTTCTTTAGGCACATATTTTACGCCACTTGCTTCTTCATGCCCCCGCATTCTAAAGGTCATGCATTCGACTAAATATGGCTTTTGATTTTGTAAGCAGTACTCACGAACCTTCATTATGGTTTCATAAACCTGCAGGATATTATTGCCATCAATCTGTATTCCTTCCATGCCATAACCAATTGCTTTATCCACCAGATTTTTACAACGGTATTGCTCACTAACGGGCGTACTTAAAGCGTAGCCGTTATTTTCAACTACAAAAATTACCGGCAAATTCCACACGGCAGCAAGATTCAACGCTTCATGAAAATCGCCTTCGCTGGTTCCACCTTCTCCGGAAAATGCCACGGCAACTTTTTTCTCTTTTTTTAATTTAGCTGCAAGCGCCACACCATCTGCTACCGCAAGTTGTGGCCCGAGATGCGAAATCATACCGCAAATAAAATGTTCTTTGCTGCCAAAATGAAAGCTTCGTTCACGTCCCTTACTATAACCATCTTCAGCGCCCTGCCATTGCTGAATTAATTTATGCAAGGGCATATTGCGTCCTGTAAATACGCCAAGATTTCTATGTAACGGCATTATCCATTCATCGGGCTGCAACACATAAGTTACGCCCACGGAAATAGCCTCCTGTCCAATGCCACTAAACCATTTTGAAATTTTGCCTTGGCGTAATAAAAGCAACATCTTCTCCTCAATCAATCTCGGGTATAATAATCTTCTATAAAGTTCAAGTAATGTTTCGTCTTTAAGATTGTTTCTTTGGAACTGCATGTTGCAAATTTCAACTATTCAAGTGTAAATAAAAAAGTGGAGAAGAGAGATTACCGGGTCTTCTTTTCAAGATTCGTCAAGATGGAAGATAAAATGGACAAGAAAAGGCCGAAAACAAATGCCCACCAAAATCCCTGGATATGAATTCCGTCTACCAATTTATCTGCAAGCATAATCATTAATACATTAATCACCAGCAGAAAAATGCCAAGCGTAAGAATGGTAATTGGTAAAGTGAGAATTATTAAAATCGGTTTCAATATAGCATTAAGAAAAGCAAGCACCAATGCGAAAATTAATGCTGTAACGTAAGAATCTATAATTACATGCGGATTTAAAATCATCGATAAGCCGTAAGCAATAGCCGCTGTTATGAGAAGACGTATTAGAAATTTCATAATTTTTTTATGAAAGCTAAATCAAATTACCACCAACTCAAAAAATTCTTCTGGTTGCAAATACTTATTGGCAAGCTCTTTCAGCTCTTGTGCTGAAATATTTTTAATGGTATTCATTGCATCATAAAAATAATTTTCATCCAGGTCATTCAGGATTAAACTTTTCCATCTTGAAATTACATGGAAGGGGCCATCAATATCTCCAAGATTAACTCCCATCATATAATTTTTTACGAGCAATAATTCTTCATCGTCAATTAATTCTTCTCTAAGAATTGCCATTTCTTTATAGACTTCGTCAATCGCCGCTTCGCAAACATCCTTTCCGGCTTCCGTACTTATTACCCAGGCGCTTTCACGAATATGATTTTCAAGAAAACTATGAATACCATAAGTATATCCCTTGTCTTCCCTGATATTGCTCATAAGTCTCGAACCAAAAAAACCACCAAATAAACTGTTCAACACCATCACTTTTTTAAAATCGGGATGGTGGCGGTTTGGAAATGAGCGTGCTAAACGTATAGCGCCCTGCACTCCGTTAGGATCATTGGTTATCCTAAACTTTTTTTCAGCCGCCATTTCAGATTTATGAATTACAGAAGGAATTGATTCATTAAGGTGAAGATCACCGAAAGAATCATTCAAGAGATTCTCAAAATCTGCCGGAAGTTTACCGGCCGCAAAAATTTTACAACTGCCATTTATATAAAAATTCGCAAAAAAGTTGGCCAGATCTTCCCGGGTAATGGCCTGGAAACCATCAACACTGCTCACTCTCCCGTAAGGGTGCTGAGCGCCATATAAGTATTGGTCGATAAGCCTGTTTGCTATAAAATCACATTTCTTAAGATTCACAGAAAGTTTTTGAATACTATTCTGTTTAAAAATTGCCAGCTCCTGTTCTGGAAAAATTGAATCTGTAATTATTTCTCTTATAACAGGAAGCAGTAAGCGCAAATGTTTCGACAAACAATGCAGGGTTATTACCGAGTTCTCGTTGTGACAACTGCGATTTAAATGAGCGCCATAATATTCGAAATGTTCATTTATCTCAAGAGCTGTTTTTATAGAGGTTCCATTTTTTAAAAGATAGTTGGTGGTTGCTGCCACTAAATTTTTATTTTCAAAAGAGTTACCGGCATTAAAGACCATTTCAATTACTGCAACTTCTTCCGTTCCGTCGTTAATATAATAAACCGGGGCTCCGTTCGAAAGGGAAAATTTCGTATACGGTTTTAGTATCAGGTTAAACTCCACTGCATCTTTTATTGGTGGCGCTATTGTTCTGTTTAAAACCGAATCAGTATCTGTAGTAGAAATCATTTTTTAAAATTTAAGTAAGTGATCATCTGGTTTAATTGTCACTCAGGTAATACATCGTGCTGCAATTACTATCAACAAAAATATTGCGGCTTACATTTTGAATTTCTTCTACTGTAACCGCCTGGTATCTTTCCAACTCTTTATTCATCAAATCTGCATCGCCCAGTAATTCATAAGTGGCAAGGCTATTGGCCCTGTTTACCAAACTAATATCTTCAAAAGCCATCAGGCTTTCTGTTTTATTTTTTACTTTTTCTAATTCGGAAGCATCTACCAATTCGTCTTTCATTTTCTCCAGTTCAATGTTTATAGCGTTTTCCGCTTGTTGCATCGTTACTCCTTTTACGAGTTTCCCATCAATAAAAAGAAGCCCTGCATCAATACTACCAAAATGAGAACACTGTATGTTGCTGAACAGTTGTTGTTCCTTAACCAGGCTTTGAAATAAACGTGAAGATGCGCCGCCGCCTAAAATTTCGGTTATAAGGTCTGTTGTGTAGTACGTTTTATCAAGCCTTGAAGAAATATGCCAGCATTTGTATAATGCATCCAATGGTACGGGAGCCTTTACTTCAAGAAAAGCAGGAGCGATTTGCTTTGGTTCCTGCGGAAGTTTTCTTACATATTTTTCGCCCGAAGGAATATCGCCAAACCATTTTTCCGCTAGTCTTTTTACCTGTTCTAAATTTAAGTTACCCGCTACCGTTAGTATTGCGTTGGCAGGAGTATAATGTTTAAAAAAGAAATCTTTTACATCCTGAAGTTGGGCATTTTCAACATGACTTAATTGTTTCCCAATGGTCATCCATTTATAAGGATGCACTTTATAAGCCAACTCCCTCATCTTATGCCAAACATCGCCATAAGGCTTGTTTATATAATGTTCCTTAAATTCCTCCACAACTACCTTTCTCTGCACTTCCAGCGAGTTTTCATCAAATGCCAGAGAAAGCATCCTATCGCTTTCAAGCCAGAAAGCGGTTTCAATGTTTTCTGCAGGGATTTGTAAATAATAATTAGTGAGGTCGTTGGTTGTGTATGCATTATTTTCTCCGCCGGCCATTTGCAGCGGTTCATCATAAGACGGAATATGAATACTACCGCCAAACATCAGGTGCTCAAACAAATGTGCAAAACCGGTTTGCTTCGGATCTTCATCTCTTGCGCCAACATCGTATATAACATCAAGAACCGCCATGGGCGTGCTCCTATCTTCGTGCACAATTACCCTAAGCCCGTTATCTAAAGTAAATTTTTCAAATTTGATCATGGCAGCAAATTTGAGCCAAACCAATTCATTTTCCCAAAAAGAATTTTGAAAGTATTGCTAATAAATGCGGCCAACGCGAAATTCGAATATCATTGGCAGGTTATTACGTAGGACGAGCAGCGTTATTTTCTGCCCAACAACCTGCATCAAATTTTTATAAACATTTATATCGTTACTAAAATTTGAGTTTACCGCCACTATAATATCATCCTTTTTAAGTCCAGCCTTGTACGCAGGGGATTTTTGGATTACTTCATCTAAAACAATTTTGCCTTCAATATAATACATGTTAAGCCCTGTGTAAGAGTAATCGAAATCATCATTGAAATGGCTGTTTGGTAAAAGATGTATTTCTCTTTTACTATAATTTAAAATAACATTAAAACGACGCAAGATGTCGTTTCCAATAACACCGCCTAAAAAGGGATAAGAGGTAGCATTATATTCATCATTAAGAATGTCAGTTGGAACCTTCCTGAATTTATAAGGGCCTAATTGAACTTGCTTAATTATAGTGAGCATCATTAGTTTTCTGCCTCCCAAACCCTGTACCTGTATTTCAACCGGTTTCCTACGCTTTTTCAAAACCATACTATCATCTTCAAATTGTTTACTTATCAAAAAACAAAGCCCTGCACCGGTATCAAAGTAAAAATTAGCATTAATAGTTCTTGCATCCTTTATTATTAATGGCTGAATTGGCAACGCTGTAAAGAGTGGGTGTAACAAATAACCCTTCTTCGGATATTCAATTCTGCCGGGAGTGTACACTTCGATTTTCGAGCTATCGTAATTAATTTCTACAATATAACGGCTTAGAAAACTGTAACCCATAATCCCATCAATCTTTTCACCATACACGCTACTCAAAATATCATAATTATTGATGTAAAAATCGAGGCTATCAACAGTAAGTCCGGGCAAAACCAGTTTGTTGTTTTTTGTATAATCAACTTCCGATGATCCTGCAATACCATTAATAGATTTTCCAGAAGGAACATGCGGAATATTAAACTCTGCAGCTGTTGTGGAATCAAGCGAAATAGCCCCGCTGCCGGTATCGAGAATAAAATTGAGTGGCTCGGTAATTTTATTAAATTTTGCTTGTACAATTATAACTCCGCCGGTAAGCTGCCTGAAAGGAAATTTCGTAATAAACCTTGCGGGCTGCTCGTAAATTTCCTGGCCATTAGAAAGGTTAACAGAAAACGCCCATATTATTAAAAGCAATCCTCTTATCATAGCAAAACTGAAATTAAGTTATATGCGTGTATTTTTGTAGTCGTTTTTACAAACGGCAAATATGTTTGATACAAATAAAAAATTATGACTATTTCAAAGCTTCTTCAAAAGGCAATGCGATTTGAAAACCTTTCTGTTGAAGAAGGCACATTTTTATTTAACAATGCTGCATTATCAGAATTAATGCTCGTTGCGAATGAACTTCGTAAAATCCAGGTACCCTATAATAAAGTAACGTGGATTATTGACAGGAATGTAAATACAACTAATGTGTGCATTGCCAATTGCAAGTTTTGCAATTTTTATCGTGTACCCGGCCATGAGGACGCATATATAACCGATATAGAAACGTATAAAAGAAAAATTGACGAAACCTTTAGATATGGTGGGGAACAATTGCTTTTGCAAGGCGGCCATCATCCTGACCTGGGGCTTGATTATTATGTTGACCTGTTTAAACAATTGAAAAAATTATACCCAAAATTAAAGTTACATGCACTTGGGCCTCCGGAAGTTGCCCATATAACCAAAGTATCAAAATCAACTCATCGCGAAGTTTTAATCGCTTTAAAAGAAGCTGGCCTTGATTCGCTGCCCGGACCAGGAGCTGAAATACTAACGGATAGGGTTAGGCGCTTAATTAGTAAGGGCAAATGCGGAACCCAGGAATGGCTTGATGTAATGACGGAAGCACATAAACTCAATCTTACCACATCGGCCACCATGATGTTTGGCCATGTAGAAACGATTCAGGAAAGAATGGAACATTTAGTTAAACTAAGAGAGGTCCAGGCAAAGAAACCCGAAGGAGCTAAAGGCTTTTTAGCATTTATCCCGTGGACCTTCCAGGACGTAGATACCCTTTTGGCCAAAATAAGAGGTGTCCATAATCTTACCACTCCCGAAGAATACATCAGGATGATCGCTATGAGCCGCATTATGTTACCAAACGTAAAAAATATCCAGGCAAGCTGGCTTACGGTTGGTAAAGAAGTTGCGCAACTTTGCCTGCATGCGGGGGCAAATGATTTTGGAAGTATAATGATTGAAGAAAATGTGGTAAGCGCTGCAGGCGCTCCACACAGGTTTACCAGCAAAGGAATACAAAATGCCATCAGAGAAGCAGGGTTCGAACCTCAATTGAGGAATCAGCAATACGAATTCAGGGAAATGCCTGAATTAATGGAAGAACAGGTGATCGATTACTAAAAATAATCTATACTTTTTGCGCAGATACCGCTCTTGTAATCCTTTTAATTATTCTGCGTATTATATGTACTTTACAAGCCATTTTTTTCTTATCTAAACATTTCAATAATGAAGAGGTTTTCGATTGCCATTATTTTGTGTTTCACCATTTTTAGAGCCAGTGCCGATGAAGGAATGTGGCTCCCAATGTTGCTCGGCCAGCAAGTATATAGCGATATGGTGAAACATGGGTTGAAGCTTACCAAAGAACAATTGTACAGCATCAACCAACCTTGTATAAAAGACGCGGTGGTTATTTTTGGTACCGGGTGCACCGGTGAAATCGTTAGCAATCAAGGTTTAATTTTTACTAACCACCATTGCGGTTATGGCGTTATTGCCGGTTCAAGTACTGTAGAGCATGACTATTTGAAAGACGGCTTCTATGCATATACAAAAGACCAGGAAATAAAATCTGATCTCACAGTAACTTTTTTAGAAAGAATTGTGGATGTTACTGACCAGGTAGAGAATGCTTTGAAAGGATTAAACTATGCTGAAAGGGCAAGGAAAACAGCGGAGGTTTATAAACAAATCACGGATAAAGTCGCTGACTCTGCTAATTCCATAAGTGGGAAAGTCTACAGCATGTTTAAGGGAAACCAGTACATCATGTATGTCTATAAAATTTACAGGGATATAAGGCTTGTGGGTGCTCCGCCCGAAAGTATCGGCAAGTTTGGCGGCGATACAGATAACTGGGAATGGCCAAGGCATACCTGTGATTATTCCATCTTCAGGGTGTATACCAGCAAAGATGGAAAGCCTGCTACCTACAGCTCCGACAATGTTCCAATGAAACCTAAATATTTTTTACCAGTTTCTTTAAAGGGATATAAGGATGGCGACTTCGCTATGATTTTCGGGTATCCTGGCAGCACTAACCGTTATGAAGTTTCCTATGGCATTAAATTAAAAAACGAAATTGATAATCCGTCATTGGTTCATCTTCGGGATGTTCGCCTGAAATTTATGCATGAAGAAATGGTAAAAGACCCCGCGGTGAAATTAAAACTCGCAGAAAATTATGCGTCGGTTGCCAATTACTGGAAATTTTTTGATGGCGAGACAAAGCAACTTGAAAAATATCATGTATATGAAAACAAACAAGCCGCAGAAAATAAATTTGGGGAATGGGCAAAGGATAAGCCGGAGTATCAAAACGTATTGAGTGACTATCAAAAAAATTATGCCGCGTGGACGCCTTACGCGAAGGAGCGTGTGTATTTATATGAGGGAATTTTAGGCTCGCCCCTTATCGCCTACGCTTCCTCTTTAATAACAGTAGAAAGAGCATTGACTCAACAGGGAAAAACGGAGGCAGACGTGAAAAATGCCTTAGATGCCGCCAATGCCAAAAGGAAAACATTTCTTGAAAAAGAGAACCTTGTTAGTGATAAGGAGATCTTAGCGGCTACTGCCATGATGTTTTATACCGACATTGATAAAGATCAGCAGCCTATTGGCTTTTACCAGGGGATAAAAGATAAATTCGGTTCATTAAATGATGAGGCAACATTTAAAGCGTGGGCCAATGCGGTATTTGATAATACCATGATTTTAGATTCTGCAAAATGGGCGGCTTTCAACGCTAATCCCGATGCTGTTACACTGCAGAACGATCCGGCCTTTGCGTATGCTTCGGCTTTCGTCCAAAATTATACGCTAAAATACAGTAAGCAATACAGCGATTTTCTGGCGAAAAATGAAGATTTAGGCAGACTTTATTTAAAGGGAATTATGGAAATGAACCCTGTAGCCGCTAAAAAAATGTACCCCGATGCCAACTTTAGTATGCGTGTAAGCTACGGTAATGTAAAAAGTTATAGCCCGAGAGATGCTGTGCATTATGATTATGAAACTACCGAAAAAGGAATCTTGGAAAAATATGTTCCTGCTGATTATGAATTTAATCTTCCTGAAAATGAAATAGATTTGTTGAAGAAACGTGATTTCGGGCAGTACATTGATAAAGCAAGGAATGACCTTGTAACTGATTTCATAACTACTAACGATATAACGGGGGGCAACTCAGGTTCGCCGGTTATGGATGGAAAAGGCAATCTTATCGGTCTCGCGTTCGATGGCAATTATGAGGCATTGAGTCATAAAATTCAGTTTGATAAGGATTTGAACAGGACGATTTGTGTTGATATTCGTTATGTGCTTTGGTGCATTGACAAATTGGGCAATGCAAAAAATATTATTAATGAATTAAAGCTCGTTCGATAAATAATTATATATGAGAAGGAATGCGTTGTCTTACAGGGAGGCAGCGCATTTTTTTTTGGCTCCCATTTAAAAACTCACCCCAAGTTCTCTCCAAAGGCGAGGGACATTAACACCGGCCCTAAATGAGGTACTTTCTATTTTAATTATTTTTGAAAATGGCCTTACAAACTTTTACTCCCGAACAAGCGATTCCTAAAATAAAACAATACTGTGCATACCAGGAAAGATGCCATGCAGAAGTAAAAGATAAACTGTATTCGTATGGTTTACATAGAAAAGAAGTTGATGAAATTATTGTTCAATTAATTGGAGAAAATTATCTGAACGAGGAAAGATTTGCTATTCAATATGCCGGTGGAAAATTCAGGATAAAATATTGGGGAAAGAATAAAATAAAACAGGCGCTGAAACAAAAAAAGGTAAGTGATTATTGCATTAAAAAAGCATTGAAAGTAATTGATGATGCAGATTATAGAAAAACATTCGAAAAGCTAGCGGAGCAAAAATTGGCAACACTTAAAAGTGAAAAAAATATTTTTATAAAGAAAAAAAAGCTGCAGGATTTTTTATTGATGAAAGGCTATGAAAGCGAGTTGGTTAATGCAGAGGTGGCAAAGATTGGGAAGAAGTAAAGAAATGCTTCACTGTTTTATCTCTGGTCAATCCAATAACTTTACAGCATGTCATCTCTCACTATAACTCTAATACAAACGAATCTACATTGGGAAGATAAAAAAGCAAATCTTGAAATGTTTTCTAAAAAAATTGAAAGCATCAAGGAAATGACTGAAGTAATTATTCTTCCCGAAATGTTCAACACCGGTTTTAGTATGAAACCGGAAACACTGGCGGAAGATATGAATGGTGATACGGTACTATGGATGAAAAATATTGCTGCTCAAAAAAAAGTGATTATTACAGGAAGCATTATGGTTAAAGACCCTTCGACTAAGGCTCAGGGTGACAACAATTATTACAATCGTCTTATCTGGATGCTGCCCAATGGTGAATATGGATACTACGATAAGCGGCATTTGTTTGCTTACGGTAACGAACACGCGCATTTTAGCCCTGGTAATAAAAGATTGATTGCTTCTGTAAAAGGATGGAAAATAAATTTGCAGGTATGTTACGATCTTCGGTTTCCAGTCTGGGCAAGGCAATCGGGCGTCGGCGCCGGGCCCGAATATGATTTACTCGTATATGTTGCCAACTGGCCGGAGCAAAGAATTCATGCATGGAAAAGTTTATTAACAGCAAGAGCTATCGAGAACCAAAGCTATGTTGTTGGTGTGAACCGGGTTGGTAAAGATGGTAACGGATTTGTTCACACCGGTGAAAGCATGATCATCGATCCGCTGGGAGAAATTATTTATGGAAAAAAAGATGATGAAGATATTTTTACCTGTACGTTGCAAAAAGAAAGATTAGCCGAAATAAGAAATAGATTTCCTTTCCTCAACGACGCTGACTCCTTTATTATAAATACATAGTTTATGTCTACTGCATATTCCGCAGATAAAATTTTTACAGGCCGGCAATGGTTAAACAATTCGGCAGTGATTATTGAAAATAATTGTATTGCCGATATCATACCGCTTAGTGATCTGCCTGTATCCATTGCTGTTATACAACATGCACCCATACTGGCGCCGGCATTAATTGACATTCAAATCTATGGCGCAATATCAAAACTATATTCTGTGGATCCTTCAGTGGATACGCTTCAAAAAATGAAGACGTATTGTAACAGCGGAGGTGCAAAATATTTTCTGCCAACCATAGCAACCAATTCTGCTAATGTGTTTAGGGCAGGCATTGATGCAATGCATGAATATTGGAAGAGCGGTGGAGATGGCATTCCGGGTTTACATATTGAAGGGCCGTGGATAAATAAAATTAAAAGGGGTGCTCATATCGAAAAATTTATTCATTCCCCCGAAATTCAGGAAGTAAGAGACTTATTGGAATACGGAAAGGGAGCCATAAAAATGATCACGCTGGCGCCGGAAGTTTGCTCCAAAGAAATTGTTGAGTTGATAGAAAGCTATGGAGTTATTGTTTCAGCCGGGCACAGCAATGCGTCTTACAATGTCGCAAACGATTTTTTTAAATACATCCACCTGGCAACTCATTTATTCAACGCCATGAGTCCTTTACATCATCGTGAACCTGGCCTACCGGCTGCTATAATGCTGCATCCTGAAGTTATGGTAAGCATTGTTGCCGATGGCTATCATGTTGATTTTGCGATGATACGCCTGGCGAAAAAATTAATGGGCGATAGATTATTTTTAATCACAGACGCAGTTACTGAAACAAAAGAAGGACCTTATCCGCATGAATTAAATGGTGATAAATATGAATCTAACGGCATACTCAGCGGCTCTGCATTGACCATGATGAAGGCTGTAAAAAATTGTGTTGAGTATTGTGAAATCCCTTTGGATGAAGCGCTGAGAATGGCAAGCCTTTACCCTGCAAGAGTTTTAGGAATTGATCATGAAACCGGAAGAATTGAAAAAGGATATAAAGCCGACCTTTTGTTGATGAATGAAAAATTTGAAGTGCTGAATTGTGTGTAAGCCTGGCAAAATCTATTGCTGCTTTTCCTTAATAAATTTTCGAACCCATTCCATCTTTGTATCAACACCATTCACCACATCTTTATAAACAGGCTTAATATACACGTCAGGAATTACGCCGGTTCCTTTTTCGGCAATATGGTGGTATTGTACAATACGAAAGAACGGTAACCTCACCCGTAGTTTCGTATTCGGCAACTTAATATCAGGAATCATGATGCCTGAATTACCGTACCAGCCCCCGCCGGTTTCTTCACCTACCAATGTTACATTTGGTTCGCCTTTAACCGCGTTGCAAAATAGTGTGGAAGCAGAAAAGGTTAAGCCGTTAGTAAGAACATATACGTCTCCGTCAAAATGATTTCTTCGTTTAGGCGTAAACGTGCGCCGTTCCCAAAACCCAAAATGATAATTACCATCCGTTTCTTTATGGCTCAAAAAAAACAGACCGATATTATTAAAAAGGCCGGAGGTGATGTGCCTTGTGTAAGGCCTAAAGTTTTTACTTTTTGAATACGCGGTATCAGCCACCTTAAACGGTGTATTTCTCAAAAACTTCGCGAGCACTACGTAATTATTAATATCTCCACCTCCATTTGCTCGAATATCAATAACGAGATTCTGAATTTTATTTTTATGCATTTTACGAAAGGACCTTTTAAAAAAATTTTTTAAATGCCCTTTTGAAAAACTATTAATCGTCATCAGGGCAAATGAAGTATCAATTTGCAACGACCGGATATTTTCCAGTCTGCCTGATCTGCTTATTTCTTTTTCAGGTTTTTCCTGCTTCTTTATTTTGCCGGTTGAATCGGACGGCGGGTTGAAATAGGGAATTGAAATAAATTTTTGCGCCCCTGTGCTATCAATATATCCAACGTTATAGGTTTTATATAATCCAAAGATATTGCGATGAAAGTAGGGGAAGCTGGTGCTTAAGCGTATATAATTTACATTGTCTGAATAACCATCTTCTACCATATAATCAAACATGATGTTGATGATATCAGCGCTGCTGATTCCATTAATTGAGGTGATGATAGTTCCTCTTTTAATAACAGAATCATTTTTATTGAGATTGTAATTAACCACCATTGTATCGTTCCATATTTTCAGATATAAAGGGAAAGAAGGGATACTCTTATGTCTTATAAATTTATTCCATCCCTTACTCATACTAAAACTGGTATGCCCGCAATGAATGGTAGAAGTTAGGGGAGCCAATATCTTCCAGCCAAATTGCAGTTCCGTCATTGAATCTTCAATGGCTTTGTAGCCTTCGTTAAAAAAATAATCCATACTATCCTTTGGCGTGTACCAGTATAATGACGGATGTTTCTTTTCCAGGATATTACGGAGTAATGTATAATCCTGTTGTAAAGCTTCTTTCGGATATTTTTTATCAGGATCATAATTTTTCGAAACCGAGCAGGAACTAAAAAACGCAACAATAAGCAGGGGGGAAAAAAGCCTCATGGTTTGCAAAACTCTGTATTAAAAATGTAATTCGGTGGTAATAGTTTAAGAGGAATTTTTGTTAGCAAAACTTATTTCACTTAAAAGCATTCCATCCCTGCGCCGTTAGTTTATGGGTATTTCCTCCCTTGGTAATAAGAACAGAACCTTCTTCCTGTTCGGTTACATGGCCTACAATACTTATGTCGTTATTTGATGCAATGTTATTGTAATCGCCCTGGTCGATTGTAAAAAGTAATTCATAGTCTTCGCCGCCACTTAGTGCGCAAGCCGTTGGGTCTATTTCTAATTTATAAGCAAACTGCCGGGCCATTTCATTTATGGGAATTTTTTCTTCGTATAAGACACATCCTTTTTTGCTCTGCTTGCAAATATGTAATATTTCACTGCTTAATCCATCGCTGATATCAATCATAGATGTGGGCATAATTTTTTCAGTAACAAAAAATTCAATAATGTCTTTTCTTGCTTCGGGTTTTAAAAAACGTCCGATAATATAATCCTGGTTTTCGAGATCTGGCTGTACACCTTTCGTTTCGAGGAATACTTTTTTTTCTCTTTCCAACAGCGTTAATCCCAAAAAAGCGCCGCCTAAATCGCCGCTTACACAAATAAGATCGCCGGTTTTTGCGGTACTTCTTCTTACATATTTGTCCGGGGCAACTTCGCCAATTGCAGTAACAGAAATGACAAACCCTTTTTGAGAAGAAGTAGTATCTCCACCAATTAAATCGACATTGTATCTTTCGCAGGCAGCATAAACGCCTTCATAAAACTCATCAAGCGCTTCCAGACTAAAGCGATTACTGAAAGCAATGCTTAAAGTTACTTGTTGCGGCGTTGCATTCATTGCGTATATGTCACTCAGGTTTACAATTACACTTTTATAACCCAAATGTTTTAACGGCGTATACATTAAATCAAAATGAATACCTTCTACCAACATGTCGGTTGTAACCACCACTTGCTTACCAAAATGATCAAGAACCGCAGCATCGTCGCCAACACTTACAATGGTAGAGGCATTCCTGATCTCATTATTTTTTGTGAGGTGATCGATGAGACCAAATTCGCCGAGCGATGATATTTCTGTTCGTTCTGCCATAATTTTTTTAAATGTACGATGTTTGATGTACGACGTCAATGATTCCGTCACCCTATTTTTTTCTTAATGTTTTTAAAGCAGAAACAATCACTTTTAAAAGTTGTTCTCCTTCTTTATATATCTCCGATCTTATCTCTTTTGTCTTAATTAAATTCTACAATCATTTCAAGAAAGAATAGAGATTCATCTAATTCCTCTTCTACAATTTTAAATTTATTTATAAAATCTGCATTTGATTTTGCTCTTCATGTCGCCCGGTAATTTGCACCTACTGAGCCACCTGATCAAATTAATTGCCGTAAGCAAGATTAACTGAATTCATTTCCAATGATAAAACTAAATGTCCTCAATTAACAGCAATTTGATTTGCCCGTTTCAACATCTCATCAGTTGTCATAGACATCTTTTTTTTTGATAGGATAACTATGGACCGAAATCTTCTCACACATCGTACATCAAACATTATACACCGTACAATATTAGAGATTCACATCCTAACTAACTCTTCCCTGCACCCATTCTATCAGTTCATCATGAATTATTCCATTTGTTGCAATAATTCCGGGCTGGTAGGGAGAATATGTATCTCCTTTTAAATCTGTCACCTTTCCGCCCGCCTCTTCAACGATGATAAAACCAGCGGCGCTGTCCCAGGCATTCAACTGGTGTTCATAAAATCCATCGAAGCGGCCGGCTGCAACCCAGCAAAGATCGATGGCCGCACTGCCGAGTCTGCGAACAGGAATTCCTTTTCTTATTAATCTTTCAAAAACCTGTAACGGACCGTTGGGTTGATCTAAATAAGTATATGGAAACCCGGTAACCAGGCAACTCCTTAGTACTTCCGTTTTATTACTAACTGTAATTTTTTTATCATTTAATGTTGCGCCTTGTCCTCTTTCTGCAAAATAAAATTCTTTAAATATAGGATTGTAAACTGCACCCATAATCATTTTTTCATTTTGCTCCAGGCCGATGCTGACACAACATATAGGAATACCATTAGCAAAATTAACCGTACCGTCGATCGGATCAACAATCCATTTAAATTCACTTGCCGTAATTTTTTCTGCAGTTTCTTCACTCACAATTCCATGCTCAGGAAAGGCCTTTTTTATCACTGCCTGGATTGCTTTATCGGCAGCGTGGTCTGCTTCAGTCACTAAATTATTGATTCCTTCTTTGTTACTGATAGTAAATGTGCCGTTAAAGAATCGCATTAATTCCTTCGCTCCGGCTTCTGTTGCTTCTATAAGAGTTTGTTTATACATTCCGCAAAGATTATAAATGTTTATTTATTTTGCGGCATTAATTGATTTATCGTTTAAATGCTGACTCTCCGCATCGACATCTATATTAATTTATGGCCAGATTTTTTACAATTTTTAACACTCACCCTTTAACCACCTAACTATTCATTAATCTTGCTACTCTCGGTAATCATAGTAAATTATAACGTAAAGTATTTCCTTGAGTATTGTCTTTACTCGGTTGTAAAAGCCTTAAAAAATATTGATGGAGAAATATTTGTTGTTGATAATAACTCAACAGATGGAAGCAAAGATTTTTTCCAAAATAGTTATCCAGGAGTAAATTTTATTTGGAACACAACAAATGAAGGTTTTGCAAAAGCCAATAATAAAGCACTGCTGCAAGCCTCCGGAGATTATATACTTTTTCTTAATCCCGACACAATTGTTTCCGAAGATTGTTTTGAAAAATGTATTGCGTTCCTCCGGTCAAAAAAAAATTTAGCAGCTTGTGGTGTCAAAATGATTGATGGCTCCGGCAGGTTCCTGAAAGAAAGTAAGAGGGCGTTTCCTGCACCAATGACTTCTTTGTATAAGTTAACCGGACTTTCAAAGATTTTTCCCAAGTCAAAGACCTTTTCAAAATACCATCTTGGTTATCTCGATGAAAATAAAAATCACGAAGTTGATGTATTGGCAGGAGCTTTCATTATGGTTCCCAAAATAATTATAGACCAAATTGGGGGCTTCGATGAAAGCTTTTTTATGTATGGTGAAGATATTGACATAAGCTACCGCATTCAAAAAGCCGGTTATACAAATTTTTATTTTGCCGAAACCTGTGTGATTCATTTCAAAGGTGAAAGTACCAGGAAGGGAAGTCTTAATTATGTAAAGATGTTTTACAAGGCCATGAGTGTTTTTGTAAAAAAACATTATGGAGGAACTACAGCGGGTTTGTTTAATTTTTTTATACATGTTGGTATTTTTTTCAGAGCAGGTTTATCTGCTACTGCACGTTTTTTTAGCCTTGGAAAACCCAGGATGCCACACGTAAATAATGAAATAACTGAATCAATTATCGCCGGATCAGAGGAAGATTTCAAAGAGGTTGCAACTCTGTTTCAAACATGCGGAATAAATAGAAGCGCCGTTGGCCGCATTTCAGGAGACGAGATCGCCAGAGCTAATAACACCGGGTCTTTGAATAAAATAGTTGAAGTTCTATCAGCAAAAAATGCGAAGGAAATTATTTTCTGTGAGGGCCAACTCTCTTTTAAGCAAATTATTTCGACGCTGCCTTACATTCCAAACGGTATTGACATTATTTTTTATGTTGCAACGCTGCATTCGTTAATTAGTAGTTCCAATAGAAACGAAGCAGGGATTTTTATTTCGAAAGAAAATAGATAGCGTATAGGCGACCCCGTTGGCAGCTGAATACTATTTTAGCGATTAAAGTCTGCAACAATTATAGATTTTTTCTGTTCGTATTAGGGTTAATGTGTTAATATCATTATCAATTTTAAATTTCCAATAACTATTTCCGAAATTTGCACGCTAAACAAAATAATGAATGGCATATAATAATTACAGACCGTCTCAAAAAATTCCACCGGTTGTTTTAAACCTTATTATCATTAATGTTATTGTTTTTGTAGCTCAATTGGTTTTTGATGACACCTTCAATCTTACGGGCAGATTTGGCCTTTATTCTTATAACGATCCACGTTTTGAGCCTTATCAATTGGTTACGCACATGTTTTTACACGGCGGGTTCATGCATATATTATTCAATATGTATGCGCTGTGGCTCTTTGGGGCAGTATTGGAACGAATCTGGGGGCCAAAAAAGTTTTTTATTTTTTATTTTGTTTGTGGACTTGCCGCAGGTTTAGCAGAAATGTTTTTTGTGCCCGGAGGTCCCGCCATTGGCGCATCGGGCGCAATTATGGGACTTCTCGGAGCCTTTGCTTATACGTTTCCTAACACTGAATTTTTTATTATTCCATTCCCTTTTCCCATTAAGGCAAAATATATGGCGGCTATTTTTGCAGCCTTCGACCTCTTTGGCGGATTTGCCGGAGGAGATAATGTGGCACATTTTGCGCATATAGGAGGCCTGGCGATGGGCCTCATTTTAGTAATCATCTGGAACCAAACCGATAAGAAAAGGTTTTATTAAATTTTTAGCAGGCGTCTTTAACTGGAAGGAAATTGGTAATTTTATATCCCTTTCCCTTATAAAACAGAATAGAACAAAATGGGAGAATCCGAAAGATATATTGACCGTCGAGTTAAAAAAATAACCCTTGGTGAAGACAACAATGCGCTCATCGCCCTTATCAGCATAAATGCAATTGGGCTGATTATTCCCGGTTTAATTAAAATTATTTATAAGATTGTTGATCCTGCAAGCACGGCTTTCTACACTCATATTTTGCCCTGGTTTATATTACCGGCAAAACTCGCTGGTCTCGCACGGAATCCGTGGACGGTCTTAACTTATATGTTTGTGCATACGCAATTTATTGTTGCATTCACGAACATGCTTTGGTTGTGGGCTTTTGGTTCCATTTTGCAGGATATGTCGGGTAATAAAAAACTAATTCCGATCTATTTATATGGTGGCCTGGCGGGAGCCCTTGTTTTTATAGCCACCAGTTATGCTTTCCCGCCAAGTAATTTCCCTTTTTTTGAAGGAGCCAGTGCTTCTGTTATGGCAATAGCAATTGCGACAACGGCCCTTGCTCCCGATTATCGCATTTTTCGAATGTTGAATGGCGGTATCCCCCTTTGGGTGCTTACAATTTTATTTGTCGTACTAGATTTTGCCAGTATTGGAACCGGTGCACCTGCACAACATTTGGCACATTTTGCCGGAGGCCTCATTGGGTTCTTTTTTATTGTTGCTCTTCGCCGTGGGCACGATTGGGGGGGTTGGATGATTAAATTTTATAATTGGTTCATGGATCTGTGCAATCCTGATAAAAAAATATTGACTCCCCAAAAAACCCGGGAAAAAATGTTTTATAAAACCGGTAACCAAAAACCTTTTGAAAAACACTCGATCATTACCCAGCAACGAATCGATGAAATTCTTGACAAGATTAATCAAAAAGGATTTCATTTATTATCCGAGGAAGAGAAAAATATTTTAAAAAGGGCGGGGGAGGCTGATTTTTGATAACTGCTTATTGTTTTCAACTCATCTTATTAAAGTGTTATTTATGTAAATGGAAAAACCATTTCTGCGCAGGTTTGCAAAAAAAATTTTTATTGTTACCAACCTTCTCATCGCAATATTATTTCTTGCTGGTGCTTACGTAAAATATTTTAATCCCGCCCGTTGGTGGTTTTTGGGATTGTTCACTTTTATTCTTGCATATCTTTTAGTAGGGCTCTTTTTCTTTCTCATATTCTGGCTGTTTAAAAAATCATGGTGGAGCATCGTTTCAGCCATTACTATTGTTGCGGGATGGCAGGCCGTCATCAACATCTTTCCCCTCAATTTTTCTTCTTCTTTTACAATGAAGAAAAAACCGGGAAGCATTCGTGTAATGAGCTGGAATGTTGAGCAATTTAATATTCTTCATCATAAAGAACATCCTGAAGTAAAAAAGGAGATGTTTGACCTGATAAACGAATACGATCCTGATATTGCTTGTTTCCAGGAAGTGGTGGCTGGTGATAAGAAGAAAGGCATTAACTATTTTCCAGACATAAAAAAAGCCTTAAGATTCGTAGATTATTTTTATTCCTATAGCATCCGGGACGATTTTGATAAAGACCATCATTTCGGCAGAATTATATTTTCGAAATTGCCTATTATTAATAAACAAACTGTAGTTAATTATCCCAATGATTATAACGCTACATTCCAGTACATTGATGTTCTTGCCGGAAACGATACCATTCGGGTATTTAATATTCATCTACAATCATTAAAATTTACCCAATCAAACCTGAGCTATCTCGACAATGCCAGCATTAACAGCGATAGCAATATAACAGAATCAAAAAGCATCATTTCAAAAATAAAAAAGGGGTTTATCAAGAGATCTATCCAGGCAAATTTTATTAAAGACGAATTGGATCACAGCCCTTACCCTGTAGTTCTTTGCGGCGATTTTAATGACGTGCCCAATTCGTATGCTTACGAAACAATTGGCGCTGGCCTTCAAAACGCCTTTGTAGAAAAGGGTTTCGGAATCGCAAGAACATTCAGCACGATATCTCCTACGCTGCGTATCGATAATATTTTTATGGATAAAGCTTTTGCTGTAACTCAGTTTACAAGAGTCAAAAAATTGCTCAGCGATCATTTCCCGATAATAGCTGATTTAATTCCTCCACAAAACACCAAATAATTTTTATCTTTATCGAAATGAATACTCAATTTTCTTACCTTTTTTATTGTTGTACCTGTTGCTCATAGGGCATTCGGTATACCTTTGCCGTTAACACCTCCAAAAAACATATTGTCCGTTTTTTTAAATACAAGAGATTTTTATGTCGCTCAAATTATACAACTCACTAACCCGGCAAAAAGAAACCTTCAAGCCCATAACGCCACCGCATGTTGGCATGTACGTTTGCGGTCCCACCGTTAGTGGGGAAAGCCATTTGGGGCATGCCAGGCCTTATATCACCTTCGATGTTGTTGTAAGATATTTAACCCATCTTGGTTATAAAGTAAGATATGTTCGTAACATAACTGATGCCGGCCATTTTGAAGAAGAAGGGAGGGAGGCCGAAGATAAAATATCAAAAAAAGCAGTGCTTGAAAAAGTGGAACCAATGGAGTTGGTGCAGAAATACACAAATCTCTTTCATTGGGCCATGAAACAATTTAACACGCTGGACCCTAATATTGAACCAACCGCCACAGGGCACATTGTAGAGCAGATAAACATGATTGAAAAAATTATTGAAGCCGGCTATGCCTATGCCGTAAATGGTTCTGTTTATTTTGATGTAAAGAAATACGCCGAAATTCATAATTATGGAGAGCTCAGCGGGCGCATTATTGATGATCTTTTGGAAACAACCCGGATGTTGGAAGGCCAGGACGAAAAAAGAAACAAAGCTGATTTTGCTTTATGGAAATCTGCTCCGCCGCAACATGTTATGCGCTGGAAAAGCCCTTGGGGTGAAGGTTTCCCCGGCTGGCATATTGAGTGCTCTGCTATGGCAACAAAATATTTAGGCGCCAGGTTCGATATTCACGGGGGTGGAATGGACCTTCAGTTTCCACACCATGAAAGTGAGATTGCCCAAAGCTGGATCTGCAATCATGTAGAACCTGCAAAATATTGGATGCACAATAACATGATAACGATCAACGGGAAGAAAATGGGTAAGAGCTATAACAATGTTATAAAACTTACCGAGATGTTTAGTGGCAATCATCCACTGTTAACGCAAGCCTTCAACCCGATGACGATACGTTTTTTTATTTTACAAACGCATTACAGGAGTACGCTTGATTTTAGCAGCGAAGCATTAGTGGCCGCAGAAAAAGGTTTAAAAAGGTTGTGGGATGCCTATGAAATTTTAAAGAAACTGGAGGATAACAATTCTAATCTGCCGTCCGACGCGGAACTGGATGAAAAGATAAACAAGCTTATAGATGAATTTGACGATTTTATGAACGATGATTTTAATACGGCGAAGGTTTTGGCCAACATGTTTGAAATAGTTCCTGTTATCAATTCTTTGAAAGATGGAATAATCGAAAAAAAATCAATTTCTTCGGCTACGCTTAGCCGTATGAAAGATGGTTTTACAAATTATATTGAACATATTCTTGGGTTGCAATCTCTTTCTCAAAATAATGAAACCCTTAATGGTGTTATGCAATTATTGGCAGATATAAGAAAAGAGGCGAGGTCCAAAAAAGATTTTTCTACTTCGGATAAAATAAGGAAGCAGCTTGCTGAATTGGGGATTGAAATGAAAGACGAAAAGGATGGCGGCATTAGCTGGAACCCGATTTGATAAGGAATTATAAAATACATTCTACATATCTATGGAGCATATTATTCATTTGTCAAAAGATAAAAAACTAAAAAAGATTATTGATTCGCAACAGCCTTTTGCCTTAAAAAGGAGAAATAAAGTTTACCTGAATTTATGTTCTTCTATTTTGAGCCAGCAACTAAGTACAAAAGTTGCGGATGTTCTATACAAACGTTTTCTTGATTTATTTGGAGGCAAAGAACCGACTGCCCAACAAATTTTAGATACACCGGCTACAGTTTTTCGCAGCATCGGTTTTTCAAATGCAAAAGCTTCTTATGTTCATAATGTTTGCCGCTTTTTTATAGAAAATAAAATAACCGACGCCCGCTTACATAAAATGAGTAATGAAGAAGTGTTTGATTTACTGACTCAAATTAAAGGTGTGGGCAAATGGACGGTAGAAATGATATTAATGTTTACGTTGGGCAGGGAAGATATTTTTGCTCATGATGATCTTGGTCTCAGGCAAAGTGTTATCAAATTATACAAGCTAAAAGAAACTGATAAGAAATTATTGAGGGAAAAAATTGAGAAGATATCGCTTAAATGGTCTCCTTATCGCACCTATGCGAGCCGGTATTTATGGGGCTGGAAAGATGGAGAGTAGTGGCCTCTTTGCTCTCCAGGGCAGGGTTCAGAGAAACAATATAATTTAGGCTCTTTGTTCATTTACTGCGAAAAAATTTGATCAAACCCTCCTCCAGGGGTAGGGAAGCTTTACTTCTTTTTTACTAACGGATTGTTTAACCCGTTTACAACATTATCTACTACGACAAAATTGCGAAGTTTCGAAAAAAATTGTGTAAGCGTTTTGCATCCATACGTACGCACATCAAAACTCGGGTCTAACTTTCTGAGGTTAATACCAAGAGTTGAAATATATGCTTCATTACTTTCGTTTATGCTCATATCGTAAGCCTTATTGATCAGTTTGATATCAACAGAAGCTTTTTCTTTGTGTTTCTTTTCGGCTTCCTGCTTTTCTGGCTTTTCCGCTTTAGGTTCAAGGTTCTCCACGTAAGTAAAAATCTCGCATGATTTCACAAAAGCATTTGGCGTTTTTTGTTCACCAATTCCCATAACGAATATTCCATCTTCGCGTATGCGCTTTGCCAGGCCTGTATAATCACTGTCGCTTGACACTATACAAAATCCATCCACCAAATTATCATGCAAAATGTCCATGGCATCGATAATTAATGCGCTGTCTGTTGAATTTTTTCCTGTGGTATAAGAGAATTTTTGAATCGGGTTAAACGCCATTTCATTCAACAGGCCTTTCCAATGATTCATATGCTGGGTAGTCCAATCGCCATAAACCCGACGTATGGTAACCTTTCCATACTTGGACGCTTCTTCTAAAACGAGGTCCATCATTTTAGCCTGTGCATTATCCCCATCTACCAGCAAGGCAATCTTTTGATTTTTTATATCCATAATTTTATATTGACACAAATTTATGATTAAACGCCCATAACACAGTTTGGCCGGTTTTATTAAGCTCATTTCAATTTAATTTTCCTATCTTGATTTCATTAATGCGAATATTTTATCTTTGGCATTACTAAACATGTTATATGAAGTTTATCGTTTCCTCAACACAGTTATTAAAACACCTTCAGCAAATAAGTGGCGTTATAAATGCAAATACGGTTTTGCCTATTCTTGAAGATTTTTTGTTTGAAATTGAAAAGAATAAACTTACCGTAGTGGCTACTGACCTTGAAACGGTAATGAAAATAAACATGGATATTGAAGCAAAAGACAGCGGTAAAGTTTGTATTCCTTCAAAAATATTATTAGACTCTCTCAAAAATATTCCTGAGCAGCCGCTCACTTTTAATATTGATAAAAATTTTGGTGTTGAAATTACAAGCGATAATGGCAAGTATAAAGTGATGGGTGAAAATCCTGACAATTTTCCGAAAGAACCCGTGGCAGATACAACCAATGCCTTCACCATGCCTTCTGCTGCTTTGGTTACCGCAATTAATAAATGCCTTTTTGCTGTTAGTAATGATGACCTGAGGCCTGCGATGACTGGCGTTTTCTTTGAGCTTTCCGATAAAGGGATCACTTGCGTTGCAACAGATGCTCACCGTTTGGTTCGTTTTACAAGGCTTGATGTTTCCTGCCCCAAAACAGATACATTCATTGTTCCGAAGAAGCCTTTAAATCTATTAAAAGGAGCGCTTCCATCAAACGATGATGGACTGGAAATTTCTTACAATAAAAATCATTTATTCGTAAAACATGGCGGAACAGAACTCGTGTGTCGCCTTATAGATGCAAGGTTCCCGGATTATAAAGTTGTTATCCCCACAGACAATCCTTATAAGCTTACCGTTAATAGAAATGATTTTCAAAACGCATTGAGAAGAGTGAGTGTATTTAGTAATAAAAGTACTAACCAGGTAGCGCTAACCATTACCGGGAGCGAGTTGCAACTTGCCGCACAAGACATCGATTTTAGTTTTGAAGGCAACGAACGCATGACCTGCCAATACGATGGCGAAGATCTTCAAATAGCTTTCAATGCCAAGTTTTTAATTGAAATGCTGAATGCAACCGACTCGGAAGAAATTATTATAGAATTAAGCACTCCCACAAAAGCGGGCATTATTAAACCTTCCGAAAAAACTGAAGACGAAGTTCTGTTGATGCTCGTGATGCCGCTGATGCTTAATAGCTAAAAATGCTATTCTGAAACTTACACGCTGCCTGTAGCTTTTTGTCTTTGCATTCCGGCATTCACCTGATTTTACTTCTTCCCTGGGACATAATATTTAAACCTTCGTGCAGAAAGTATTTCAGTATTTTTAATGATTCTTCAATTAAACCCAACTAACATGATCTGGATCGTCCTCGGAATTCTTCTTTTTATAATAACAAGTATTATTGTTAAAACTAACCCTGAGTTTTACAAGTACAAAGGTCTCGGCAGAATTCTCGGCTTGTCTTTTATTGCCATAGGAATTCTTGTAGCCTGTATTGTTCAAATAAATGTAGGCGAAACAGGCGTGAAGGTTTTATTTGGCAAGGTGCAACCGGATGTTTTAAGTAGCGGATTGCATTTCGTAAACCCACTTCTAGACATTCAAAGAGTAGATATTAAAACGCAGAATTATACCATGAGCGGCGTTAATGATGAGGGCGACAAGGCTGGCGATGATGCCATTAAAGTACTTGCCAGTGATGGATTGGAAGTGACGATTGACCTTACAGTTTTATACAGGGTAATTGGAAGTGAGGCTCCTAAATTATTAAGCGAGACCGGGCCAGATTTTAAAGATAAAATTGTGCGTCCTTTAACCCGTACAAAAATCAGGGATAATGCTGTTTATTACCAGGCTATCGAATTATTTAGTAACAAAAGAGATGAATTTCAACAAAGAATTTATAAAAGCATTGAAGATAATTTCAGGCAACGAGGTCTATTACTGGAACAGTTATTAATAAGAAATATTACATTGCCTAATTCTGTGAAGGCGTCTATTGAATCAAAAATAAATGCAGAGCAAGATGCAAAAAAAATGGAATTTGTTCTGCAAAAAGAAAAACAGGAAGCAGAAAGGAAAAGAGTCGAGGCGCAGGGCATTGCCGATTATCAACGCATAATTAATACAGGCCTTACAGATAACCAGTTACAATATGAGCAGATACAGGCTATCAAAGAATTGGCTTTAAGCACGAATGCAAAAATAGTAATGATGGGAAAAGGTAACACTCCGGTGATTATCGACGGAAAATAAATTTCTATGGAATTAGTAACCGTAAGAACTTTTAGTAATCATATTTCCGCCAATTTGTTGCTCATTAAATTGAGAAATGGCGGCATAGAATGTTATTTAAAAGATGAAAATACCGTAACAATGGATCCAATATTGACCTACGCTGTTGGGGGTATTAAATTAGTAGTGAAAAAAGAAGACTCAGAGGAAGTTCTTAAAATTCTACGGCAGTTCGATGAAGATTACATGCAAAAAGCGGTTTGCCCAAAATGCGGTTCTCATAAAATAGAACTCGTTCCAAAAAGAAACACCTCTAATATGGTTACGGCTATTTTAAGTTGGATTTTTTCGAGTTATGCCGTTTCTGCAGAAAACGTTTATAAATGCAGCAATTGTGGATATGAGAGCAGCACGTTACCCGAGCCTTTAATTTCAGATTCCGGTACATTTGAATCCGAAAATCTAAATTAACTTTTTTTGAAATCCCATTTTGTTTCGCGTTGCTGTGTAACTATTTATTATGAAATCAATTGCGCTTATTCCTGCACGTTATGAAGCTACCCGTTTTCCCGGTAAGCTTATGCAAATGCTCGGCGATAGAACTATTATACGACATACGTATGAAAATACCGTTGCCACTTTATTGTTTGATGAAGTGATAGTTGTAACTGACAGCCATATTATTTTTAATGAAATTGTAGAAAATGGAGGATATGCATTGATGAGCCGGGGTCAGCATGAAAGCGGGAGCGAACGCATTGCCGAAGCTGCTGCCGATATTGATGTAGATGTGATTGTGAATGTCCAGGGCGATGAACCTTTTGTAAAAAAGCAACCGCTCCAGGATCTCTTAGCTGTTTTCACCAGTGATCACCATCATCATGTACAAGTAGCTTCCTTGATGCATGAAATACATGACGAGGATTTAATTATTACTCCCAATACAGTTAAAGTAGTTATCGACAAATTTTCAAACGCACTAATGTTTAGCAGAAGTGTTATTCCGTTTAGAAGAGATAAGACTGCAAAGGTTACTTATTATAAGCACATTGGCATTTATGCTTACCGTAAAGACGCATTGATGAACTTTACCATGTGGAAACCAACTCCAATGGAAGCAAGCGAAAAACTAGAGCAACTTCGTTATCTCGAAAACGGTGTTAAAATTAAAATGGTACTCACCAACGAATCTCCGGTTTCTATAGATACTCCTGAAGATTTGCGGAAGGCTAAAAAACTAATAGCTTCTATTTAGAAAAAAATGCGGTTCAACCGTTAATTCCACAGCATTCTCAATCTTAGGCAAAATTATTGTAGTTTTCAAAACCTTAAACGTATATTAATGCCTATGATAGCTAATTTAAAATTCATTTTTTCAACAGCGATAATTGCATTATTAATTTCTTGTAATGAGAACGATAAAATAAGCATTGAAAAATCTGCTTCGGCTTTTGATATAAAGCAGGCGGAAGCATCAATCACGCAAAGTAATCAGAATTTTATGAAAGCATTTAAAGCTGGCGATTCCATCGGTGTTGCAGCGTGCTATACAAGCGATGCTAAAGCTATGGCAGCCCACATGCCCTCAATAGTAGGTAGAAATAATATTATGCATTTTTTTAGCGAATCGATGAAAGATGGATTGAAGAAAATTAAGCTTACAACAAATCTGATTTCCGGGGATAGCAGTATCGTGGCTGAAGAAGGAACTTATGCATTGTCTGATAGTAGTGGAAAAAGTATCGACAAAGGAAAATATATTGTTCTTTGGAAACAGGAGGCCGGCAACTGGAAAATGTTTCGCGATATATGGACCACCGATTTGCCCGATTCTGCATCTTTAAAAAAATCTGCTGTTAGTAACCGGTCTAACGGAAATCATTAAACGAAATTTTTTTACAGATATGACTAAAAAGCCAATAAAAAACTTATTAAAGCCTGGTAAATACTTATCCCTAATAAAATATCCCCTGGACCTGATGCGCACGAAAAAAGTGCTGCAGGTAAATCCCACTGTGGAGACATTTAGAAAGGACGCTGAAACTACCAAGGTTTGTGTATATGACTTCAATAAAGATTCATTAAGTGAGAAATATTTTAGAACTCCATCCGAAACCTACCAGTACCTGGAAACAAAAAATGTGAGCTGGATAAATATTGATGGGCTTAGAAAAAAAGATGTGAATGATATGTGTGCTCACTTTAATATCCATCCGCTTATTGCAGAAGATATTTTAAGTATTGGACAGCGACCAAAAGTTGATGAAATAAATGGGATGGTTTACTGCTTGTTAAGTATGTTATATTTTAATAAAGAAGAGAAATATGTTGAGGCTGAACAAATAAGCATTCTCCTTGGCAAAAATTTTGTTTTAAGTTTCCAGGAAGACGCGTCAAAAGATGTTTTTAATCCTTTGCGTGATAAGCTTCGGATTGTGGGAAGTAAGATCAGGCAAAATGGTGCAGACTTTTTATTTTATAGTCTTATCGACATGATCGTTGATAATTATTTTATTGTAATGGAAAAACTCGGGGAGGAAATTGAGGCGCTTGAAGAAGATATTATCCGCCGGGCCGACACCCGCTCTCTTGCGCAAATAAATACCATTCGAAAAGAAATGATTGTTTTAAAAAGAAACGTAGCACCGGTGAGAGATCTCGTAAATGGAATTTTGCGCAGCGAAAGTGAACTTATAGAAACAAAAACAGAAAATTATTTTAAAGATGTTTATGACCATATAGTGCAGGCAAATGACCTTGCAGAGAACTATCGCGATATGATGATCAACCTGCAGGACCTTTACCTGAGTAAAGTAAATTTAAAAATGAATGAGGTAATGAAAGTAATGGCGGTTGTGACTTGTTTACTGGCTCCTGCTACCGTAATCGGTGGAATTTTTGGAATGAATTTTAATAAAATTCCATGGATCCACAATGATTATGGGTTCTTTATTGCCGTAGGTTTTATGCTCCTGATTCCTGTGTGGATGATAATAATATTTAGAAAAAGGGGATGGTTTTAATTTCTTTTTTTATAAACAGGAACGGTGCTGCAAGGTTCGCCGTACATTATACTTTGTGCAACCGGCATTAATAATTTAGTAACCTCCGCATAAATAGAAGCGGGTATTTCTTTTTCGCCACAACCTTTTATTACAACTCTCTTTCCTTCAAAATCTTTTATGTCAATCTTTTTAAGATTCTTTAAAAAAAGAACCTCTTGCATGAAAGATTCATTACCTACTATTACATCTTTCGCCACCGGTTGTAAATAACTCACGGCAAGCATATAGGCCCACAGCGGAATTATCGCGTCTGCCGAACACGTTATGCAAACGTTTTTATTTATATAAACAGACCAGTCATTTTTCTTTAAACTCTCCCTGTAATCTTTTTCTCTCAGGATGAGTTCCATAAATAAGTAATCTTTCAAATCAAAAACAATACTATCTCCTTCCGGGAAAAATTTTTCAAGGTCTATTGTTTCCAACGAGCTTTGGGCTACTTTATTTACAATTTCTTCTTCCATAATTTTCCTATTAATGTAAAGTTACGAACATCATTATTTATGAATAAGAGCTTAACAATTCATCGCCATATTCCGTAATCAAGGAAACTTCTTTTTTGAGGGTCTATAAAAACAAAAAAGCCACCTCGCAGATGGCTTTCGTTTTAATTGAAAATTATTTTAAAAGAATTTATTTCTATAATCTTTTATAGTCGCCATTTTCTTTAATGCGGCAAAAGACTGGCCAAGCGCTGATTGTGATGCACGGTTTATTTCAGCTGCTTTTTGTTGAGCAAGCATTTCGGGTGTGGCCGGCGCCTTGGCAGCAATACTGTTTACTTTTATTACAAACACTCCTGTATTACCAGGTATTGGAGGCGAAACTTTTGCCTGATATTCTTTATCAAAGGCGGCTCCGGCAACTTTTGGTTCATTCCCTACTCCATTAATAATCTGCGCATCAAAAGTAAGCGTTGAGTCTGCGCCGGTGGTTAATACTTGTTGGTTATAAACTTTAGCCGCTGCGTCCAACGTCGTTGGGTTATTCAGTTTACTTTTTATCTCGTCTGCTTTTTTAATATTTCTTATCGTTGATTCAACCATTGGCCTGGCAGTTTTTACATCGGGTGTTCCTTCTTTTACCTTCCTGTCAACAATTGCCACTATAAAATCGTCTTTAATTGAAAACGGTTCGGAAACCTCTCCTTCTTTAGCACCAAAAGCCCATCTTACAATTTGCCTCGCATCTTGCAAACCGCCCAACTGAAAATCATTTTCTTTTACTGTTGTTGGTACCGTAATCTCTTTTAATCCGTTTTTAGCAACATAATTATCGAACGCCTGTTTGTCTCTTGCCTGACTGTAAAGCTTGTTCGCGGCAGCATTTGCATCATTAATCGTTTCGTCACTTGGCACTATTTCTTTTGCCATATAGGCAATTTTATAGGCTGGTTCCAGATTCTTCTTGTCCAGTATTTCAATATAGTGCCAGCCAAATTGTGTTTTTACTACCTTCTTTGTTTCTCCTTTTTCATTCAATAAAAAATCGCCAAATTCTTTTGCAAACCCTTCGCTTTGAATTGTATTGAGATCAAAGGTCATTACGCCTTTATCTTTATGAGCAGCCTGGTCGGTACTATATCTCGCCTCAAGCGAATCGAAATTAGCACCATTCTTAATTGCAATTGCAATGCTGTCTGCCAATTTGTGAGCTGTGCTATCCGGAGTTGTCGGTTGTCCGTTCTGCTGGTCAACAGTCCCAATTAATATATGGCGGCATTTAATGCTGTCGGGTAGGATTTTTGTTGAAACCTTCTTTGCAAGAACATAGTCTTTCGAATCAAGATAAGGGCCAAAAACGCCCCCATCCTGCAAAGCAATTATTGAATCTTTAAATGGCATTTGAAGTTTTGATTTTGGCGTATACCCGTCAAAGTAAGTCATAGCCGAAGAGTTCCTGGCCAGAAAGGCACTGGCATTTGAATCTGATTTAAACTGGGGCTTTAAATCTTCAAGTGATTTTTTGATAGCACCACTATCTTTGCTATTTGCCGAAGCGCTGAAAGAAACATAAGATATGATCAACCCTCCATCCTGTTTAAATTTTAATTTGTTTTTACTAACATAGCTTTCAATATCATCATCCGTTACTTTAACCGTACTGTCGTTAATTAAACTATAAGGAATTGCCACGTAGGAAATATTGGCAAAATTGCTTTTTTGCGCTTCCTGGACCTTTGAAAGCCAACCAGGAATATAAATGCTGCCAGCGATCATTGAAGTATACTTTGTATACAAGTTATTTAACCGCATTGGTTCGATCACCTGCGAATTGATTGCTTTTCTTTGCTCCTCATTTTTTGATTTCCTTGTTTGTGCCCACCACTGCTGGGCCTGGACTATATCATATTGGCCGGTTTCCTTGTTGGTGAAAGCTTGTTTCAATTGTTGTGGCGCATCGTCGCTGAACATAATGGAACTCATTTCCTTTGGCGTGAAAGTAATGCCCAAATCGTCAAATTGACCGGTAACTATTTTTTCGGCCACCATTTGATCCCATGTGGATTGCCTTATTTGGTCTGTGGGTGCAGCCGACCCATTATTTTGGTATTGCTGTTCCATTTCCTTAACCTTGTCATCAAAGTCGGACATTTCAATCTTATCACCATTAACAATACCAATAGTGGTTGTATTTCCGCCTCCAAATAACTTACCGGTGCCACTTCTTGAATCCATTAATATAAAACCAATAAGGCTAAGCGCAATTATTGCTATTACGATAACAGCCCCTCTCTCACGAATTGTCTGAATTATTGACATAGATTTTGTTCTCTTAATTTTAAATGGACGGCAAAAATAGTGTAAAATAACTTAGGAACAAACTGTGGAAAACTCATATAAAACAGGATACACAAGACATTTGGAGGAAAGAAAATATTAAAAATGCATTAAGTGAATTATAACAATAATATTATCAACAAATGCCTGTGCGAAAATTTCATTTGCTGTTGATAAACGCACGTGTACAGAAAAATCAATCTTTATAAAAAAAGAAAAGAAAATGGTTTTTTGGCAAAAGGTACTGTTAAAAATAAAAACGAACATTTTCCCACGGGCCCGTTCACAAAAATATTGTGTGACGTGACACATTTTTTTATCCTCATCAATTTTTATCTACTTATGTTTATAAAGGCGTTAAACACGCTACCATATGTTAAAGAATACTGTTAAGTTTTTGTGTAATGATGTGGATAAAACATATCATTTAATTTTGCATCAATAAGGAAATACTTAGTATCCACAAATTCACATACATAATAGTAATAAGCTATTAAATAAATAATGTATTAATATTAAATACTATGGCAGATATACACATTGAGGCGGCAAAAAGTAATTTAGAGAAAAAAGGTTTTCTCGATATTGATATTGATGTTAACTTGGACTTGTTTGCAGAAATTGAAAGACTAAAAAAAGAAAAAAATGCGATTATACTTGCTCACTACTACCAGGAACCGGATATACAGGACGTTGCAGATTTTATTGGCGATAGCCTTGGCCTTGCACAAAAGGCACAATCCACAAATGCTGATATAATTGTTTTCGCCGGGGTGCATTTTATGGCCGAAACAGCAAAAATTTTGAACCCGCATAAAAAAGTCTTATTACCAGATTTGAAAGCGGGTTGTTCTCTAGCTGATTCTGCGCCACCTGAACTTTTTAAAAAATTCAAAGACCAATACCCGGACCACGTTGTTATTAGCTACATTAATTGTTCTGCAGGTATTAAGGCGCTTAGCGATATTATATGCACATCTTCTAATGCCCAGGCAATTATTGAAAGTTTACCTAAAGATCAAAAGATAATATTTGCACCTGATAAAAATTTGGGGGCCTATTTGAAAAAGAAAACCGGAAGAGACATGATTTTATGGAACGGATCCTGCATAGTCCATGAAATATTTAGTCTTGAAAAAATTACGAAACTTAAGATCAGACACCCTAAAGCAAAAATAATAGCACATCCTGAATGCGAAGAGCCCGTCTTGAGAATTGCAGATTTCATTGGCAGCACAACTGCACTTTTAAAATATAGCATTGAAAACGAGGCCCGGGAATTTATAGTTGTAACGGAGACGGGTATCCTACATCAAATGCAAATTAAGTCGCCAGGTAAAACTTTTATCCCAGCTCCCCCCGATAATATGTGTGCTTGCAACGATTGTCCTTATATGAAATTAAACACGCTGGAGAAATTATACTTATGTATGGAATATGAAGAACCGCAGATAATAATGGATGAGGAGTTATTGATAGCTTCTAAAAAACCGATTGAGAGGATGCTTGAAATAAGCAAGAAGTACGGATTGTAGAATTCATTCAGTTAGTGAAAATACTAAGTCGTTGCACTGCTTCACTCAAAGTACTTTCTTTTTTCGCAAAGCAGAATCTTAAAACCTTATCATCATTAGATTTTTTATAAAAAGATGATAGGGGTATTGTGGCAACTCCGGCTTGCTCAGTAAGTTTTATTGCAAAGTCATTTTCTTTTTCGTTACTAATAGCCGAATAATTATATAGTTGAAAGTAACTTCCATACGAAGCAAGTGGTGTAAACTTTGTGCTCTTCATTAAATTATGAAAGAAATCTCTTTTCTTTTGTAAAGAACTTGCTAATCCAAGGTAAACATTTTTTATTTTTAAAAATTCAGCCAGAGCAAATTGAACAGGAGAATGACAGCTAAAACAATTAAACTGGTGTACTTTTCTAAATTCTTTCATTAAATAATCCGGAGCAATACAGTAACCGATTTTCCATCCAGTGCAGTTATATACTTTCCCAAAAGAAAATGAAATAAAACTGCGTTCATATAGATCCGGATATTTTAAAATACTTTCATGTTGTAGCCCGTCGAAAACAATATGTTCATAAACCTCGTCACTCATAATTAATATTTTCGTTCCTGACACGATGTTTTGCAGTTGCGACATATCACTCGCATCAAGAATATTGCCTGTGGGATTATTAGGAGAATTAATAATGATCATTCTTGTCGCGTGGGTGATTTTTTCTTTAACCACTTTCCAATCAATTTTATAGTAAGGATATGAAAGAGGAATCCTTATTGCGTTTGCACCGTTGATCTCGATATTGGGAATATAGCTATCGTATGCTGGCTCAAATACAATTACCTCATCTCCTGGCTGCAATACAGATGTAAGTGCAGTATAGATTGCGTAAGTGCCGCCGGGTGTTATGGTAATCTCTGTTTCGGGATTTAAAATTTTTTTGTAAAGAAAATGAACTTTTTCGGCTATACTTTCCCGTAATGTTAACAGACCGTTCATGTGGACATATTGATTATAACCATTTTTCATTGCTTTATAAACCAAATCAATTAAACCTTCATTCATTGGAAAATCCGGGAAACCCTGGCCAAGATTAATAGCATTATGCTTTACAGCAAGGGAGCTCATAACCGAAAAGATAGTTTGCCCTGTATTGGGAAGTTTGCTTCTGACAGAAAGATTATTCAAGAGTATATAATTGATTAAGATTAATCAAAAGTATACATTACTTATTTTCGAAAAGCAAGGTTTGTTTTAGATTGATATACAAAAAAGAATAGGGGAATAATCCAGATAAATTGCGAAAGATACTTAGTAACGTCTTGAAAAAGATAAGCACGCGGAGCCGGATCCGCATTTGGGATTCCAAAAATAACGGGCACGGAATTACCGAATGTCCAATTTAGGTATTTAGAATCTCCATTATAGAATTTTTTAAGAGAGTCCGCGGAGCCTTTCCAATACTTTTCTTTTCTTTCCTTTTCTTCTATTTTAGGTTCCATATTTGGGTCAAAAAAATACCAATTGTTCTTAAAACAAAGTTCTGTAGCATAGTGATGAGGAAAACCTACACTCCTATAAGGAACTTTTTTTTCTTTCATTACACTCATGATAACAATCGCTTGCTGGGAGCATCCGGCGTAGGGATACCTGAGAATTTCATCAGGATCTACGGGTGCGGCTAGTCCTCGACCTAAGAAAAGTTGGCCGATTACCGCAAGCCAATTTTGTTGTAACGTATAACTCGAGAAACCATGGTAAAAGCGCTTTCTTAAAATAGAGGCAACTAAAACACCATATCCCAAAGAGCCTGGTTTTATATGGTTGACATTTGCAATACTATCCGAATAAGCAACCAGTTTTTGAACTGAATTTATACCGGATAAGGAAGGATCAAATAATTCCTTCCTATTATATTCGGGTTTCTTTTCCAGGGAAATATTGAAAAGAAGCGGCAGAAAAAGCAACACGGCCAGTAACAGGGTTAAAATCTTCATGTGCATCTGTTGTTAACAAAATCTCAAGACAGAAGAAGAACGCGAAACCTACGAAATTATTATTTTGAGGTTGCATTTACCTATTTTGTCGCCGTAATTCGATGCCATTCAGGAATTCTTACAGATATTTATCTCCTTTGCTTCTTTTTATTTCTGCAACATATTCTTTTATGTGTTGCTCTTTTTCCTTCTTGCAAACTAATAACACATCATCGGTATCAACAACAATAAAATCTTCAAGTCCTTGCAGCACCAGAAGTTTGTTGCTGGCGGAATGTACCATATTTTTTGATGAATCGAAAAATATTACATTATCGCCCGAAAATGCGTTTCCGAGAGAATCTTTTTTAAGATTTTCATACGCACTTCCCCAGGTTCCGAGATCGCTCCAACCAAATTCTGACGGAATAACATAAACATTGTCTGCTTTTTCCAAAATACCATAGTCAATTGAGATATTAACGCATTGCGGATAAATCAAATCAATAACAGCCTGTTCGCCGGAAGTAACAAGTTCCTTTTTTGCACTATCAAAAATTTCATGTATTTCTGGGAGGTATTTTTCAAACGCTTTTATGATGCTTTCGGTACGCCAGGCAAAAATTCCAGCATTCCATAAAAAATCACCGCTAATCAGAAATTTTTTAGCAAGCTCACTGTCTGGTTTCTCAGTAAAGGTTTTTACCTTATAAACATTATCACTTACGGCATATTGCTCATGTTGTATATATCCATAGCCGGTGTTTGGCGAAAGGGGTTTTATGCCAAGGGTAATAAGTGCATTATTTTTTTCAGTAAACTCTAGTGCTTCAAGACTAACTTTTCTAAATGAAGTGTCGTCAAGAACAAGATGGTCGGCGGGCGCACATATCAAGTTACTTTTTGGATTTAATTGATGAAGCTTGTAAGAAATGTAGGCAATACAAGGGCCGGTATTTTTACGTGATGGTTCACATAGAATATTTTCCTGTTTCAGCTGTGGTAATTGCTTTTCAACAATTTCTTTGTATTGAGAAGAAGTTACTACGTAAATATTTTCATTTGGGATGTATTTCGCAAACCTTTCGAAGGTCGATTGTATTAATGTTTTACCAACATTTAACAAATCAAGAAATTGCTTGGGGTTGTCGAGGCGGCTTACTGGCCAGAAACGGCTGCCAATGCCACCAGCCATTATTGCCACAAAGTTATTTTCATTCATTTTTTGGAGTTTAAATTATTCCTTCCCTAATAAGATCGTGCAAATGTACAATACCTGCATAGTGGTTCTTCTCAATTACTATTAGTTGGGTAATATTTTTTTTGCGCATCATATCAAGTGCATCGATAGCGAGCTCTGTACTTTCAATAGTTTGGGGATTCCTGGTCATTATATCTTTTGCGATCACATGTGCCGTAACGAAATTTTTTTCGAGCATTCTCCTCAAATCACCATCAGTTATAATACCCGAAACAGAATCGCGATCGTCTAAAATCACGGTTGCCCCTAAGCGATTCTTTGTCATTTCTATTATAACATCTTTTAACGGGCTCCCTTCTTTTACCGCAGGTTTTTCATTATTGGTGATAAGATCGGTTACACGCAAATAAAGTTTCTTGCCAAGTGTTCCTCCAGGGTGAAATTTAGCAAAATCTTCAGTGCTAAATCCTTTTAATTCCATAAGGCAAATGGCAATAACATCTCCCATTACCATTTGTGCTGTCGTACTAGTTGTAGGCGCAAGATTATTAGGGCAAGCTTCCTCAGACACAGTAGTATTTAAAATAATGTCTGCACACTTCACAAGGTAGCTTTGCATATTTCCACACATGCCAATAATAATATTTTTAAAGTTTTTTATAATTGGTACCAACACTTTAATCTCCGGACTTTCCCCACTTTTACTGATAATCATTACAATATCATTTTGCTGTACCATGCCAACGTCACCGTGAATAGCATCTGCCGCGTGAAGAAAAGCTGAAGGAGTGCCTGTACTGTTAAGGGTTGCGACAATTTTTTGAGCAATTATTGCACTTTTACCAATTCCGCTTATAACAAGCCTGCCATCACACTTATGAATAGCTGTTATGGCTTTTTCAAAATCGCTATCTAACAATCCAGAAAGATCGCTTATTGATTGGGCTTCGATATCGATTGTTTTTTTTGCGGTTGCAATTATTTTATTTTTCATTCTAAATAGTTATGAAAAATTTCATTTAAACTGATAGACAATATTTGAGACATTTTTATGCGTGTAAACCTACTTTAATTGGTTGGTTGGGCAAAGTAAAATGATTTAGACTTGCTAATATTTTTCTTCGTAACTTAACTATAATATATTTTTTATAAAGAAAGGTTATAAAAGTGAAATCTTCCTTTTATTAATTCTTTTAAAAATCAATTAGATTAACTTTGGAATCCTTTAAAAAACCTACTTTGAGAAAAGAATACCATGCCTACAAGTAAAATTAAACCGCAAAAAACACCTACAAAGAAATCTACCGGGAAAAGCGCAAAAAGCCAGGAATCTGAAAACCTCTCCGATCATCTTCAACAAAATTTTGGGTTCGATGCGTTTAAAGAACCACAGGAAGCAATAATCAATAGTCTTTTAGCTGGTAAGGATACTTTTGTAATAATGCCAACCGGCGGAGGAAAGAGCCTTTGCTACCAGTTACCTGCAATAATTAGTAAAGGTTGTGCAATAATTGTTTCTCCTCTTATCGCACTTATGAAAAACCAGGTTGACTTGGTAAGAGGTTACAGTAGTACCGATCATATTGCTCACTTTTTAAACAGCACCTTAAATAAGGGTCAACAAAAAGTTGTTAAAGATGACCTTACGTCTGGTAAAACAAAAATGTTGTACGTAGCGCCTGAGACGCTTACAAAGGAAGAGAATGTTGAGTTTTTTAAGGATCTGGAAATTTCTTTTTTTGCCGTAGACGAGGCCCATTGCATCAGTGAATGGGGACATGATTTCAGGCCCGAATACAGAAGGCTTAGGGAAATTATGGATGAAATAGACAAAAAAATACCAGTTATTGCTCTTACAGCTACAGCCACGCCGAAGGTGCAAAGCGATATTGTGAAGAATCTTGGATTACGCGATCCCAATATTTTTATCTCATCCTTTAACAGGCCAAATCTATATTATGAAGTACAGCCAAAATTAAAAAAGGATCAGGTAATTAAAAGTATCGTGAAATTTATTTCTCATAACAAAGGAAAGAGTGGGATTATTTATACATTGAACAGGAAGACTACCGAGGAACTCGCTCAGACACTTATGGCAAATGGAATAAAGGCGGTAGCTTACCATGCGGGGCTCGATTCTAAACTGAGGTCAGCCCGGCAAGACCAGTTTCTGGGCGAAGATGTTCAGGTAATTGTCGCCACTATAGCATTTGGTATGGGTATAGACAAGCCTGACGTTAGGTTTGTAATTCACTATAATATTCCAAAATCGATAGAGAATTATTACCAGGAAACAGGTCGTGCAGGAAGAGATGGTTTGGAAGGAAAATGTATACTTTATTATTCGCATAAGGATGTGTCTAAACTGGAACACCTGATGCGTGATAAATCTTTGTCTGAAAGAGAAGTGGGAGGGCAATTAATTAATGAGACCGTGGCATATTGCGAAAGTGCCGTATGCCGGAGAAAAATACTGCTAAGTTATTTTGGAGAGGAATATAGCAACGATAATTGTGGCGGTATGTGCGATAATTGCAAAAATCCGAAAGAGTTTCATGAGGCTAAAACGGAAACCTTGATTGCACTGAAAGCCATAAAGGCACTAGGTGAGCGCTTTCCCATTACATATGTTATTCCAGTCATTCTGGGTAAGGCAAATCCCCAAATCAAGATGTATCGTCATGATGAATTGCCTGTATTTGGAACAGGAAGAGAAAAAGACGAACATTTTTGGAATTCCTTGATAAGGCAAATGCTATTGGAAAATCTTATAAAGAAAGATATCGAGGATTATGGTGTTTTAAAATTAGCTCCGAAAGGGGAATCCTTTTTGAAAAAGCCCATATCATTTAAAATTGCATTAAATCACATTTTTGAAGACGTGGGGGAAGATGACGAAGACGAGGGTGCCACAGAGACGGTAGCATCAGACGAAAAACTTTTTGAGTTGTTAAAAGTCCTGCGCCAGCAGGAGGCAAAGAAAAGGAATCTCCCTCCCTTTGTTATTTTTCTTGAAAACAGCCTTTTAGATATGTCAACTCTTTATCCAACGACTTTAAAGGAATTGGAAAAATGCCAAGGGGTAAGTGTGGGAAAAGCTTTGAAATTTGGGAGACCTTTTGTAAATCTTATTGAAAAATATGTTGAGGAAAATGATATTGAAAAGCCCGATGACTTTGTAATGAAAAGTGTTGTTAATAAGAATAGTAATAAAATTTTCATTATACAGAATGTTGACAAAAAAATGCCACTTGAAACTATCGCTAAAAATAAGACCTTAAAACTAGAGGAATTATTGGAGGAAATGGAAACCATCGTAGCGAGCGGTACAAGACTTAACCTTGATTACGCAATTGAAGAGTTAGTGGAAGAATATGAACAGGAAGAAATTATAGATTATTTCAAAGGATGCCAAACGTCCAGCCTGGATATAGCAAAAGAAGAACTATCCGAAGGAAATTATACACTTGAACAGTTAAAAATTATGCGGATAAAATTTTTGAGCGAATATGGGAATTAATAGGCCACTCTTTTTCCATATTTATACCTTCATTAAAAATGAATTTTTATTTCAGGTGAATATTTATATTTTTGCCGCCCATCGGTGCGGTAGCTCAGTCGGTAGAGCAAAGGACTGAAAATCCTTGTGTCGGCGGTTCGATCCCGCCCCACACCACTTTCAGGGTAATGTGGACAAAAATAGTTGGTGATTTTATTGATTTTAGGTTTGAACTTTATGTATCAGTTTGAAGAGGAAGCGGGCTCTGCTGAAGAGCAACCTGCCAGTAATAAAGCTGATGCTAAACGATAAAAAGGAGTTGATT
>NZ_JBMQQG010000023.1:0-7898 GCF_057362405.1 Ginsengibacter sp. | reverse complement strand
CCTGGCTTCTGCGAGTTCATGTTGAAGCTCAATACCTGAATAATCAATCTGTTTTGCAGTCATATTTTGCTGATTAAAGCCAACAAGATCGTTATCTTCCTGTTTCGCTTCACGCAACCAGGTTGAAAGCGTTTTCTTTCCCACTTTATGGATTAAGTGAGCTTCAGCTTTGGTCATCCTTTTTTGCTGAATTGCACGTATGATGCTTCTTCTCTGATGAATTGAAAAATGTAACCTTTTACCAGCATGGTATTCGGCTGATCCAAATCTTGACATCCATTCTCCAAGGGTACTATAAGCCATTCCATACCTGGAACAAGCTTCTTTGCGGCTTAGACCTTCTTCAACTTCGCCGACAATCTGTGCAACCAGGTCTTTGTGAAAACGAGCGGTCCGGTCATCCCTGGTACTGGGAATGCTCTTGCACTTTTTTTGTGACATACACTATACAATTTAGTGTATAGTTATTTTAGGACGGGTCATTGTCTTACAGCCTGAAATTGATAGACATTTTTATAAACATCCCTGCTAATGGCTGCCTTAAAATATTCGGGTATACGAAATATAATGAACAAGAATGATCAATGAATTAAAAAAAATGAAAAGTAAGCGCATACTGTTAAATTTTAATAACAGGATCGACAGAGATTGCCAAAGCGGAGCAGAAATCAGAAGAATGATGAGCATAACGATCATCATGCCGATGACCACCCGTTTAACGATCCCCGCGATAACAATTAATTGGAGAAAATTCCCGTTTGGGCAAACTTAACCTTTATGAGAAAGTATGGCCGGTTCTATCCCCGGGAGTGAGTACTGTTTATTATTCGGTACTTTTATTATTAATTCAAATAAAAATGTTTATATGAGAATGATTATCAAGTTCCTTATTACCGCACTTTTTGTTTACATATTGTCAAAGCTATTGGAACCTCATGTTGTAATATATTCGTTTACTACAGCAATAATTTTTTCGATTGTGCTGGCACTTCTCAATGCATTTGTAAAACCCATTATTATCATTCTTACCCTGCCTCTTACAATTATTACTTTGGGCCTTTTCCTCTTAGTGATAAATGTTATCATTATTCTGCTCGCCGATAAATTTGTTTCAGGAATTAAGATAGATGGTTTTCTATGGGCTTTTATTTTTGGTCTTTTGTTGTCGATCGTTTCCTCAATAACCCATAAGTTGAAAAGAAAATGGACCTTGTAAGAATATCATTAAATTCATCGCCTTCAAGGCGATGAATAAAAATTTACAGTAACCTTGATTGTGAAAAACACAATCATCAACCTGCACTAAAAAAGTCACAGGAAGCTGCGTTTATAATTATGGCCTGCCATTGTTTTTACATCGTACGGGCATCACCGTTATAATAACTGCCTTTAACCAGCCGTTAATACATCACTGCGTTTAGCTCACCATCGCCTCACCGGTAAAGATGCGCTAAGCTACATTGCGGCTATCGGCAGAAATAGACCCAATATAAGTTGCCAGGGCTTGCCAGCAAAAGCAGACAGGTTCAGGTCTGCCGATAGGGCGCCCTTTAGCCCTCCGTTGGAGGTAAATTATTTCAGGTTTCTTTAAAAAATAGCTTGCGTGCAAAACCGCGGAAACGCAGTATATTTAAAACAAAACGGTCTTCGCCTTTGCAGACGAAGACCTGTATCAAAATTACCCACATTCAAAACCTTCTTATATAATCGCAACCCCAAATCCTACACTGCATTGCGACCGGTTATGAGGTTATAAATTATAGCTATAACTGCTATCACCAGTAAAATATGAATGATACCTCCCGTGAAAAAACCTCCCAGGAAAGATATTGCCCAGATAATTATGCAGATAACTGCAACGGTCCATAAAATGTTTGCCATGTTAAATAGTTTTTGAGTTAAAAGAATATTACTTCCTATATATTCAATAGCTTGCCAAAAAATTTACGTGTAATCAAACGTTTAACAAGGCAAAAACTCACCAGTTTGGAGTGCTCTATTAACTAAATGGGGAAATGGATACTCATAATGAAGAGCAAAAGAACTAGCCTTACTGTCCTTGGTCTACCAACCAAAAGTTACCATACCCCCATTGCCGTCCGTGGATGTCAAAAGAATTTTCCACATATAGTTGTATCAAAAATGTATGTTTTGAAACTCTATATTTTTTTCACCTGTCCGATAAAAAAGAAGGAACCCTGTTAAAGGGCTTGCAACAAATCTCAGCAAATGCATCAACATCCAGCAGTTGTTTGGATCTGAAATAGACTTCTTCCGGGATGGTAACGGACACCCGTATGCGTTAACCTCAGTTCTGCCGGGGCGAGTAAAACAAACCCTCGTTTTCAAAAAAACGAGGGCGTAACATATCAGCTTAAAAGCAGTTAATCATTCTTTTCTTTCACTTTCTTACCGCCTCTTTTTACCTTATACTTTTTTTGATCTGCACTATTATTTTTCCACGGGTCTGTGCCGTTGTAATAAATAACCTGCTTGTCGTTATCACTGACGGTTAAATTTGCCGGAAGGGTTTTTACGGTAACCCATTTAGTAGTAGTTGTATCGAGGTACACGTAATCACTTGTTTTTGGATTGAAGTACACGTTAGACGACGGGTAATAATAATACTCGACTTTCGCCTGCTGTGCGTTAACCTCTACGGCGCTCCCCAACGAAATGAGCAGTACCAATGCCAGAATTAGCTTTTTCATAATTAGCGTTTTTAAATGATAAATAAAATTTTATAAACCAAATAATATGCCATTCAAAACGTGACGATACTGGTGAATATCACAAAGTCCTATGACCTTATTAACCAGGAATAATATTAATGTAGCTAACTGATTACAAAACCATGGAGGCATTAAAAGCGCACTACGTTTGCCTGTTACGCTTAGTGTGTTCATAACGGTTAGTTTCGGTATTCTTAGTTTCCGCCCCTGCGGACAAGTGCAACTACGGACTTACAATCATGGACACTATGACGAAAGTTCTATTTTAATTAGCCCGGGTTGCCTGTCATGATGATAATTTCTGACAGCACTATAAAAATCTTATACAAATTTTCTTGGGTACAAACAAAGTGCAGTAACACCCAATTATTTAAACACGTTACACGACCCAACTATGAAGAAGATATTTTTATTCAAATATTTTCAATACTGTATGCCAAAACTGTCTTCTGTAATAATAAGTCACAATACTAAAAGCCGTTTTTAAAGGAGTTGTCCGCATTGTTACTTTCGCTTGGCTCACCGTCATAAGTTGAATCGTCTTTTTGTTTTGCATTCATATATCTTGCATAAAAAATTTCACCTTTCTCAAATGAAATTGTCTCTTTAAAAATTGGCCCATTAAAAACAAAAGTGCGAAACTCCGTCCTCTCCGCAAGGATCAAAATCGTTAGAAAAATGCTTTAAGAAATCATTGCCTGTTACACTTCTTACAAAACCTCTGTCTAAATATTTTGCAAAAGTCGCTAACTGCCATTACATCCACATACTCGAATAATGGGAGGCTGGCGAGAGAGAAGGAACACACGCCCAGGACCAGCCTTTGCAACATTCCTTCTCCATGCATCGTTTCAATATGTTTGAAGACCAAACGTTCCGTAATTAGCTCGCAAGCGCTGCATGTTGTCCCGGCACATAGTCTCCAGCGGGTGTTCGAAAAGCAACATTTATACGATTATAACAATTAATAGCAATAACTGACATCGTTAAATCAACAAGCTCTTCTTCTGAAAATTGGCTCAGTACTTCTTCGTACACCTCATCAGGTACATCTTTCTTTTCAAGCTTTGTGACTGCTTCTGCCCATGCGAGTGCGGCACGTTCCCGGTCAGTGTACATAGGCGCTTCACGCCAGGCATCAAGCATATACAAACGTTGCTCCGTTTCACCTTTAACCCGCAAATCCTTTGAGTGCATGTCTAAACAATATGCACAACCGTTAATTTGGGATACCCTGAAGCTAACCAAATCCAACAACGCCTCTTCTATTGCCGACCTTGACAAATAAGCACCCAAACTGAAAAGAGGTCTCATGGCTTTGTAGCCTTTTTCATAAAAATTCATTCTCTGTTTCATGATAGATAAATTAAATTACACCTAAATGACGTCCGACATTGGACAAATTGGACATAAGTGAAATATTCATCCGCCGGAATGTATTCAAGCTATGGTGATACATCGCGTAGAGACCCGTATAACATCATAAATAAATAATACCAAATGGTCTCACGGCGTCACCTGACTATTTATACAAAAACCCTGCTAAAATATAAAGCCGGATAAATGAAATCAACATGCATCGTACAATTGCTATTGCGGGCCAGCGGGCAATAAAGGTTGAAATATTTGAGTACTGAAATCTGGAAATAAATCTCGTTGAATGATTTCTTACCTTTCCGAATATCTAAGGGATAGCGACATTTTTTTAAGATTAAATTAACTCAAGAATATCCGGGAAGGATACCGGTGGAAAAAGGGCACGACAGCAATACCTATAAAAACGGGCTAAAAAAAACGGGCGCTTCCTAATACCCGGCAGCCATTCCATCCTTACGCGGATCGGATGCTCCGTGATACACATGTCGCTCCGGATCAAATTTGATACACTGGTAACCACCAAAATTACCGGGCTTACCGGCTGCAACGCGATAACCCATCTTTTCCAATGCAAGAATGGTTTCTTCTGAAAAACCTGATTCGAGATAGATCGTGCCGATTCCATTACTTACTTCTCCTGTTGGTGACGAAGATCCTTCATGATCTATTCTTGGCGCATCACCCGCTTCCTGTATGTTCATTCCAAAGTCTATCATATTCATGAGCACTTCCACCTGGCCCTCAGGTTGAAAGCTGCCGCCCATAACACCAAAGCTCATGTAAGGGACTCCATCTTTGGTAACAAATGCAGGAATGATAGTATGAAACGGACGCTTATGCGGAGCATATGTATTGTTTTGCCCCTCTTTCAATGAGAATAAATAACCCCGGTTTTGTAAAAAAAATCCAAGGCTATCCGGTACCAAACCTGAGCCAAATGCTTCGAAATTGCTTTGAATAAGCGATACCATGTTTCCTTCATCATCTGCAACGGTGAGGTATACGGTTTCGCCTCCTTTCAATTGCCCATCATCGCCAGCTGAAAAGGAAGAAACAGCTTTATCCATATCGATCAACTTAGCCCTTTCGGCTCCGTATTTCTTTGATATTAGTGCATCAACAGGAATCTTTGCAAAACCAGGATCAGCATAATACTTTGCACGATCTTCATAGGCTAGTCTTTTTGCCTCGGTGAATAGATGGATATGCTCAGCGCTTCCATATGGAATTTTGCTGAAATCAAATTTTTCCAAAATGTTCAGCATCTCCAATACAGCAATACCTTGTCCATTTGGTGGTAATTCCCAAACGTCATAACCGCGATACGTGGTGGACACCGGCTCCACCCATTGCGATGTATGATCGGCAAGATCGTTATAAGAAAGATACCCGCCACGTTCTTTCATAAATTCATCTATCTTCCGTGCTATGTCACCTTTATAAAAAACATCTCTTCCACCTTTTGCAATAGCCTCCAGGGAATTGGCGAGATATGGATTCTTGAACACGTCACCTCTTTTTGGCACATCTCCATCCGGCATGAAAACATGTTTTACGTTCGCATCGTTACCATACAATTTTTTTAAACTCTTATAATAAAATGCCGCTTCGTCGGCAACAGGAAAACCATTTCTTGCGTAGTTAATCGCGGAACCAAGAATCTCTGTCATCGGTAGTTTTCCAAATCTCTTATGAAGCTGAAACCATCCATCTACGCAACCGGGAACCGATACGGGTAACGGTCCGCTTACCGGGAGAAATTCCCGTCCGTGTTGTTTTAGTATGTCCAACGTAAGCGTATACGGCGAGCGGCCGGAAGCGTTGAGTCCATATAATTTTTTTGTTTTGGCGTCATAGACAATTGCAAAAAGATCACCCCCAATTCCATTCATCTCCGGATCGGTAACACCCAATACGGAATTGGCCGCAATTGCTGCATCAATAGCATTCCCGCCTTTTTTTAAAATGTCAATAGCAGCTTCCGTTGCCAGGGGCTGACTGGTACATGCCATTCCGTGCCGCGCCATTACAACAGAACGCGTAGCAAAAGCTTTTCCAAATAACCTGTCTTGTGCAGGTGATAAAAACGGCAACGATAAGACAAGAAGCATTATTGACAATGCATGGCGGAAAGGTGAGATCATTTTCATTTATTTAAATCTGTCAGGCTTAAAAATTTACCGTGGGTAAAAACTTCGGAGGCTTGCGAGCTTTGGAGACTAACTCATATGCATAAGCGATTTTCAGCAACACCGGTTCGCTCCACGCTCTACCAAAAAATGAAATGCCAACAGGCAAACCAAATACCTGGCCCGCCGGCACCGTTATGTGCGGATAGCCGGCAACAGCAGCCAATTGCGAACTTCCGCCGAGAAAATGATCGCCGTCAACGAGATCAGTTACCCACGCCGGGCTATCGGTAGGAGAAACGATTGCATCAAGATTATACCTGGTCATAACTGCATCAATTCCTTCTTCACGTGTGAGTCGATATTTCCTGTCCAAAGCTTCCAGATATTCCTTGTCGGTTAACGGCCCTCTCTTTTCAGCCTCTAAAAATAATTCCTGGCCGAAGAACGGCATTTCCTTGGCTGCATTTTTTTCGTTGAAATCTATGAGGTCTTTCAATGTATGAAACGGAGTATTGGAACCACGATGTTTTAAGTAAGCAGCCATATCGGCTTTCAGTTCATAAGATAATACAGTGCCTTCTGCGTCATCAAATTTGCCTAACGAATCGATTATTACCGGGTCAACTAATACAGCGCCATGTTGCTTTAATATTTCCAAAGCATCATTTATGATTTTATCAACAGCAGGAAGAAATCCAAAATATTTCCTCAACACACCGATACGGGCACCTCTTAATCCATCTTTATCCAAAAATTTTGTGTAATCCGGATATGCTTTCCTTTCTTTATTTTGTGTTGCTTCATCCTCTTCATCGGCACCTGCCATAGTACTAAGTAATATTGCGGCATCGCTAACAGTCCGCGCCATGGGACCTGCTGTGTCCTGCGAATGTGAAATTGGAATAATGCCTGCACGACTTACCAATCCGACGGTAGGCTTAATACCAACCAATCCGTGTAACGAGGAAGGGCTAACGACAGAACCATCCGTTTCGGTGCCTATTGCCACCGCACACAGATTGGCCGCCGCCGCTGCACCCGAACCCGAACTTGAACCGGAAGTATTTCTGTCAAGCGCATATGGATTTTTGGTAAGTCCCCCGCGTCCGCTCCATCCGCTGGTGGAATGCGTGGAACGCATGTTGGCCCACTCACTTAAATTTGTTTTACCTAATATCAATGCTCCTGCATCACGAAGTTGTTTTACAACAAATGAATCTTTCTCCGGCTTTGAACCAACCAATGCAAGCGAGCCGGCAGTAGTTTCCATGTTGTCTGCCGTGTCAATATTGTCTTTTATCAAAACCGGTATTCCATGCATCGGGCTTCGCGGGCCTTTTTCCTTTAGTTCTTTGTCGAGCTCATCGGCTATTTTTAATGCATCAGGATTTAATTGAATAATGCTATTAATAGCAGGCCCGGATTTGTCAATTTCTTTTATTCGCTGAATATATTTTTCCGTGATTGACCTGATGGTGTACTTACCGGATTTGAAACCAGCATTCAGTTCATCAATCGTGATCTCGTCCAATTCAAATGGAGACGAAGTAATAGACGAAGTCATTTCATTTATTGCTTTCCGGGCAAAAGAAAATGAAGGGACAGATACCGCAGCAATGCTTCCTGCGATCCCTTTTTTTAAAAATTTTCTTCTGCT
>NZ_JBMQQG010000022.1:0-19916 GCF_057362405.1 Ginsengibacter sp. | reverse complement strand
TTTTATAAATTTAGAAACACTTGCCAAATCAAGTTGACCTTTTACTATGGCATCAATATATTTATCGGTTAAAGGCTTTTTAAATAATAATTTAAAATCAAAAGGTTCATTACCCATTTCCACATGGCCTTTGGAAATATCTACCACAGTATTATCCGTTTGTCCGTCAACGTTAGTAAGGCGTGCGGCAAGCTGGATATTTTTTACAGGAGCCGGCAGGTCAGGATATTGAAATAACCCGTCTTTTATATTGAGGCTTACGTCGTAGGCAGGCATCTGCTGCGGACTGTATGTTCCTTTCACAAAGCCATTGAACGAAGCGCTTCCGCTGGTTTTTATTTTATCAAAGTCTTTTTTATAAACAGCAGGTACAAGCGACAGGATGTCTTTAAAATCATTGGAAGGCGTTTTAAAAGTAATGTCCATGTTGTAGGTGCTGTCGTTCGCCAACTGAAAAAAACCTGCTGCACTCAATGTGAGATTATTCACCCTAATATCATTCGTACTAAAACTGTATTTGCTTGCTTTGGTATCAATAGATATGTCTGCATTAATATCTGTTGCTGCGTTTACCAGGTAGGGGATAGATTCATAAGTAAAACTTACTGCATCCGCCTTTGTTTTGGTAGAAAGCGTAAATAAGTCCTGCGTAAAATCACCGCTGCCTTCGTGGTTCAATCCACTGATCTCAGCGCTCATGCCGCCGCCAGTTTCGTCTTTGTAATAAATATAACCGTTAGTAATACGGTATTTTTCCAGGTTCATTTTAAACGGGGAAGTGCTATCTGCAGTCGCAGCAGCGGTACTGTCTTCTCTTGTGATGTTCCAGTTCGCTTTTCCTTCTTTATTCACCAGGGCATGTATCCTCGGCGATTCGAGATAGATGCCATATATTTTAATGTCTTTTCCTCTTATAGCACTCATGAGGTTTAGCGAGGCATCAAATGTTTTTGCAGAAATGAGTGTATCATTTAAAAAGTCGGCGGTACCAACTACTGAAAGGTCTTCAAGTGCCATCGATATTTTTGGAAAATGCCGGAACAGTGAAAGGTTCACGTCCTTAAAGTCAACTTTGGCCGTAAGGCTTTTATTGATCTCACTTTTTACCAGATTTGTTATTTGTTTTTTAAAAATGATCGGAACAAGAAAGGCTGCGGCTATCAGTACAAGCAGGATAATACCTGTTATCTTCAGTGTTTTCTTTAATAGTTTCTTCATAGTGAAATTGGCTGGAGTGTAATTCAAATCGGCAAAATTACGATTAACTGCTCACAATGGAAAGGTGAATCTACTAAGTAATTATACTGGAATTATTGGGTTCGGTAAATACGCAGTTACAGGCTCCGGAGAAATTATTTCGAAGTGTTTTAATAGCATACGGACGAGCAATGACGAAACGAGTCTTGTTTTCCGATGAGTATGATCAGATAATATTTTCTGATACAGGATCAATAAAAATTATTTTTTCTGCGGGAAAATTTACAAAGAGAGTTGAGTCAATTTCAACAATGTCTTGTGCGGGTCTTCTTGCTATTATTGTTTGGCCTGTCATAGTTAAATAAACCAATTGCTCATTACCCATATTTTCATAAGCCATAACTTTTAAACCGACGTTGCAATTACCGGCAACTTGTTGATCAGTAACAATAATGTTTTCGGGACGGATGCCGATTTCTAATTCAACGCCCATTTTGCTTTGGACCAAAGCTGGTATTTGAGAACCAAGATGAATTTTTGTATTGTCTGAAACATCGATAAAAAAATTATTACCTTCTTTCCTGAGAATTCCTTTTATGAAATTCATAGTTGGCGATCCGATGAACCCTGCAACAAACCTTTTGTTAGGGTTGTTGTATAAATTCATTGGCGTATCTAATTGCATTAAAGTTCCTTTATTCAGCACTGCTATTCTGTTTCCTAAGGTCATGGCCTCGGTTTGATCATGAGTCACATAAATCATTGTTGCATTGATTTCCCTGTGTAGTTTTTGAAGTTCAATCCTCATCTGGCTTCTGAGTTTCGCATCAAGATTACTCAGGGGTTCATCAAAAAGAAAAACTTTGGGACGTCGTATAATTGCTCTTCCTATTGCGACCCTTTGCCGCTGCCCCCCTGATAATGTTTTTGGTTTGCGATATAATTCATCTTCTATCTCCAGCATTTTTGCAGTCTGCATAACCCGCTCTTTAATTTCCTTTTTAGCGAAATTCTTAAGTTTTAATCCAAAAGCCATATTATCATACACCGTCATGTGGGGATACAAAGCATAATTTTGAAAAACCATAGCGATGTCACGGTCGCGGGGACTCAGGTCATTCATTCGTCTACCGTCAATCGTTAGTGAGCCTTCACTTATTTCTTCGAGACCTGCAATCATTCTCAATAAAGTTGATTTTCCACAACCCGATGGCCCTACTATTACCATAAATTCTTTGTCTTTTACAGTAAAGGAAATATCATCAACGGCCTTTTTTCTGCCACGTTCTTTATCTACATCGTCGTATACTTTGGAGATATTTTGTAAGGTAACTTCTGCCATGATTGTTTATTTAGAAAATGCAGTTGAAAAATAGCTTTTCGAAATTCTTGTAATGCGACATGCAAGATCCAGTTCACCGGATGCAATTATATAATCCTCATTAAACGTTGCGATACCTGTTGTAAAGACGACATCATCCAGGTAAACCTGGTCACTAATGTTCTTTGTAAGATCCGGCTTTGCTTCCAGTAAGGGAACCATATCTTCAAGATGTAAAATCTTTAATGGATCATCTTTATCAAGAATTGCCCAAAAGGTTCTGTAGATTCCAACATCAGTTTTATTTTCCACTCCATGGTACAACATTAGCCATCCGTCGTCAGTAAGAATGGGAGGCGTTCCTCCCCCGATCTTTACGTTAGAAGTTGATGATCGCCTTGCCCGCAAAAACGCACTGTCACACGGTTTCCAATGTAGCAGGTCGGGTGATGTTGCCATGTGCACCATCGCACCCGGGTGATATAAAGATGAAGGCGAACTTGCGAAATAACATTCGCCCATAGGCCTCGTTAATGCATAATATTTGTGACTGATTTTTCCTTCAAATAGCAACATATCTTTATTCTGATGGTCAAGTACTACACCGAGCGATGTATAATGTAGTCCATCATCAGAAACATATAACATCGTGGAATGCCGTTCGGAGCTTACGCAGCAAACCGTCATGTAATAACGATTACCTATAAACGAAATTCTTGGATCTTCAATTCCATATTCCTGGCTGGTAAATTGCGGAGAAATTATTTTATCATAATGGATGGTAATTACCGCTGAACCATCGTTATTTAACTCAACCGGCAGCAGCCATGACAAAGAAGTGAGCGCATAAACCGGGAAGCCATACGCATTTATCTTAAACTTTCTAGGGTCGTCCATACTCACATCTGAGAACGGCCAGGCATCAGTAACGTAAACACCTTGTCTGTCCCACCTGATGCAGTGCGCTTCATCGTTGAGGATTGGTTGTTTTAATGCTTCTGCTACTCTTACCATTAGAAGTAAATTGCCATTAGGTAAACGGCAAAGCCCCGGGTTAAAGGCCCCCAGCACACAGGTAGTATCTTCATTCAATCCATTTCGCAAAGGAGATCGTGAGAGATCAACATCACCCGGGGAAAAGATTAAGCAATCCGATTTAATAAAATTATTATCCATATTTTCAGCTTGTCTGCAAACCCTTTTTATGTTTCTACTTTTTATATTTATCCAATGCAGCTTTTACGTCGGGGTAACTTTCCACTTTTTCCATTGTTAATAATGCCTCAATCGTCGATTCTGCACCAGCGTTAACATTTACGTTTGTTGATGATAAACCATCATAACCGCGACCAGTAGTTACATCATACATATTTTGATTAAGGTCATTGGAACCGAGAAACCACGCAGCCAGGTGCCCTGCTATATCAGCATATTTAGCTAACCCGGTTTCCCTGTATGCTTCGATTGCTGCAAAGACCATGGGCCTTATCCCGTAAGCTATCTGGTCATAACTCAATTCGCTGCTCAGTTGTATGCCGCTTCCATTATTTGCCGCAACAAACGAAGCCTTTAACCCATTTTGCAGCAGCCACGGATAAAAATTATCTACTTCTGAAAGTGCCGCAGAAGTATATGCGGGGTCATTTAAAAAGATTCCGGCTTTTAAAAGCGAATATGCCTGGTCGTTACCGTAGGCATGCCAGGTGTTTTCCCAGCTAAGAAAAGCCCCGTACGGAATATGCGTTGCATCTCCCTGTTGCATCAGCGATATTCCATCAGCAAGTTTTTTTACATACGCAGTCATTACCGCATCATTGGTGCTTGAGCAATACGGTATCAGGCCGAGAATGAGCAATGCCGACTGGTCTGTACCGCTGCCCGCCGGTAACCATTGGGGAATCGTTATACCACCTACCATTTTTGTTGTTTGTGGAAGATTAACCAAATCAATTTTTAATGCAGCCACTAATTTGTTTACAGCATCATCCATTTTCGCTGCCAGCTTTGCATCCCTTGTTTTAATAAGCGGCGAGCCTTCAGTAAGTGTTTGCAATGCCCGCCATGACCACCATTCCGGGTTGTTTATACTCGTAGCGCCATTTGTATTGATTTGATTTCCGGTTGACAGAAAATTGTAAAAATATCCGTTGGAAGACTGCATCTCGATTATAAAATTGATTAGCTTAAATGCCCGTGACTGCACAGAAATATCGGAGGAAAAGGAATTGCTCCGTAAGTACACGAGAGCAGCCCGGGACACATCATCCAGACAGGTATATCCTTCTCCCGATGCGGCCGTTAAGGTATAACTGGGGGCATCAGCATAAATCCATACACCGGCTGCACTGGTTCCATCAATGAAGTTGACCGGAACATACAGGTAATTTAAATGAGTCAAGTTAACTAGTGATGTGTTTCCGGGTGGATTGACTGAGGTTCTCGAACTATGCTTTTTGCACGTAACTGCCATGCAAATAATTGCAGGTAAGCAAAGCCAAAACCGGATGCTATTTTTCATGGTTATTTATTTTGAAGTGAGTTCATTTAATATTTCATTTAATTCAATTGCTACAAAAGCGGTGGCAGAATCAGAAACAGCATAGGGGATTATTAACACATCATCGTGAAGTAATAACCCGCACGTGTACACGACGTTAGGTACATAACCTTCTCTTTCTTCTTCATCCGCTTCAAGTATTGGTTTGTTTAGCCTTCCCAAAATAATAGAAGGATCATTTAGGTCGAGAAGAATAGCGCTGATAACATAAGTGCGCATGGCCCCTACGCCGTGTGTCAACAACAGCCAACCTTTGCCTGTCTTTATCGGTGAGCCGCAATTGCCCAACTGAACCAATTCCCATGTATACAAAGGCTCCATTAAGGTTTGAAATTCATTCCATACATACAGATCATTGGAAAACATGATATTGATTTTTTCCCCGCCCTGTCTCGAGATCATCACGTATTTCCCGTTCACTTTTTCAGGAAACAGGGCCATTCCTTTGTCGGAGATGGCATCGCCATATAATGTTCTTATTTTGAATACATCAAAATCTTTTGTTTCTATTATTTGGGTTTTGATGTGATGCCCGTTATAGGCAGTGTATGAACCGTAGTAGCAGGACACTCCATCATCTTCGAATTTCACAAAACGCACATCTTCCATTCCCATGCTTTCGGCTTTGGCATTGGGAAAGATCACTTTTTCATTAACAGGTAAATGTGGAGACGATTCTAATTCATAATTCGTGTCCAGCATATTTTTAAACAATTGAATTGAGCCAGCCATTAAAGGATCTGCCGCTATTTCGTGTTCATTAATAGCCTGTATGGCTTCAGCTGCCGTAAAAGCACCGGGTAAAATATCTAATAGTTGTTTATTGAAATCAGGAAAGAAAACGGAACGTTTAACGATGAACGATTTTTCATAAATGGCATCTTCATTTTTTTTCAGGCTCGTAAAATATCCGGACGATGCATCGAGTATGATGTCATTCTTCCTGGTTACAATACCTGTTTGAAATACAACAGATGAAATATGCCCTTCACCGGTAGCTCTCAAGCTCATGACAAATCTTTGTTCGCCCTGCTGTAAGCCTGACTGATCCGGATGCGGAACGATGGAAGGATTGAATAAAGCTGCGGCCTGTATGGAATATTCTTTGGTGAAGTAAGCTCCAAGCAATAATCTTTTTCTTTCAGAAAAAAATAAGAGATCCTCCTTGTTTGAATTGTTTATCCTGTTAAAATGATCTAAGAATATTTTACTGATATCTCTATGCCTGATAGCAAATTCTTTCATAACCTTATCAAGGTTTACTTCAACCTCATCTTCACTTAAAATTGTAAGGCGGTTAATCACATGTGTTATGCGATCCTTCCCCGGCAAAAAAAGAAAATGCGTTATCACTCCCTTTGCAGAAGCGTGTAATTTTATAGGGATTTTTTTTATGTTCATTGTTAAATGTGAATGGTGAATAGTGAATAGTCAATGTTTTTGTTGCGATGTGATCAAACCTGTAAGAATTTTAAAACATCTGATCATTGTTTCTCCAAGTTTAGATGTATCATAATTATTTAAATATTCCAGTCCGTTTGCTATGTCTAGAATTGCATCTATTTCAACAATAGAACCCCTGGAAATTTCATAAAATCTTTTTCTTTCTATTTCAGATTTTCTTGAGGCACCCTCAGCAATATTCAGGTGAACTGACAGCGAAGCCCTTCTCAATTGAGATACCATCCCGAATTTTTCATAATCGGGTAACTGTTTGCTTAATTTATAGCATTCTAAAACGAATGCCTGGGAATAACTATAAATATCGAGTTTCTGATGATTGAGTTTTAAAAACATAAAATTGATTAGTTGTTACAATTTTTAATTTAAACTATATTTTATAAGCCCATCGATTTAAGGTTCACTATTCACTATTCACCATTGACCATTCACCTTTCTCAATCCTTCAACCCTGTAGAAGCCATGCTCTGTATAAAATGTTTCTGAAAGAATAAAAATGCAATCATAACAGGTAGCGCCAAAACTACTGCTGCTGCTATCTTTACGCCTAACTGGCTATCGGCTCTTCCGCCTGTTGCAAATAAGGTGACCAATTGCGGCATCGTCATTAACTTTTCATTCCTTACAACAATCAGTGGCCATAAAACTTCATTCCATGAACCGATAAAAGATAAAATAGCAACTGTAACAATTGTCGGTTTGATGTTTGGCCAGAGTATTCGAAATATAATTCCGGTTTCATTACAACCATCCATTCGTGCTGCGTCTATCAGTGCCTGTGGTAATCCCTGGAAAGCCTGCCGGAACATCAATATGGCAAATGCACTTACGGCAAATGGAATGATGAGAGCAAAATAAGTATCGACCAATCTTAAATTGACCATCGTAATATAATTCGGAATCAGGGTAACCTGGAAGGGAAGAGACATGGTAAAAACGATGATGTAAAAGATGAGCTGTTTTCCCTTAAAATGCATTTTAGCTAAAGCATATCCGACAACAGAACCGGTGATAATTACTAATGAAGTTGTGAAAAGGGCTACCAACAAACTATTGAAGAGCGAATGCCAGATTGGAATTTTATCGACCATTGATTTAAAATTTCCCCACGTTGGGTGGGAAGGCCATAACGTCATCGTTCCTATTTCCTGCATGGGCGCAAACGAGGCTCCGATCATCCATATGAATGGATAAATAAAGGTGAGCGCAGCAAGCGAAAGTGCTATGTATAATAAAGCTTTTTGTATAGATATTTTTATCTTCATAACTATATTTCTTTTTCAATAAATTTTTTCTGAAGTACCACAACGCTCATTATCATAATAGCATAGAAGAATCCAAGCGTTGCCGAATATCCCATGTTGTAATATTGGAATGCCTGTTTATAAATATAGAGTACTGCAGAAAGGGTGGAATTAAGCGGGCCACCGCCCGTCATGATATAAGGTTCTATAAATAAATTAAAGCCGCCGATAGTTGATAAGATCACTACCATAAAAATGGTTGGATTTATCATCGGTAATGTAATGTGATAAAACTGCTGCCAGCGTGTGGCGCCTTCCATTTTTGCTGCTTCGTAATATTGTGTGGGAACGGTTTGCAGGCCAACTAAAAATAGAATTACATAAAGCCCTACATTTTTCCAGGTAGCCATTGCGGCAATGGAATAAATGGCGATATCCGGGTTTATTAACCAACCAATTTTTTTGCCTCCTGTTGACAGTAACATCCTGTTGATTAACCCTGAATCATAACCCAACAATTGCTGCCAAAGAATGGTAACCACAACTCCTGAAACAATAACAGGCATAAAAAATGATGCCCGGAAAAATGCTGCTGCTTTTATTTTTTGATGTAGCAGGTATGCAAGAAATAAAGAAACCACAAGTTGCAGGGGAATGTGCAGTAATAAAAACTGGAGCGTGTTTACAATGGCCTTCCAAAACAAGCGATCATGAAACAAACGGGTATAATTATTCAACCCGATGAAATGCATTGGGGCAATAATATTCCATTTATTAAAAGTGAGAAAAAAGCAAAACAGTACGGGGAATACGACGAATACAATTACGAAAAGTAAGTAAGGAGATACCAACAGGTAAGGCAATAGTTTTCGCTTGTGAAGGCTGGTCTTTTTAGCAACTGTCAGGGTTGTATTCATGCGTTTGATGCTTAAAAATTTAATGCAATTTTTGTTGCCTGTTCCGCTATTCGCAATGATTCCACCGCATTACTTCCATCTACGATTCTATTATGATTGTGATCCTTGATCCAGTTCCATTGATCGACAAGCATGCTTTCTAAAAGTTCCTGGTAGCGGTCTTGCTTATCCGCAGCATGGCCACATTCAAGCGTTATTTGATCATCAAAATTTATTTCAGTAAATCTTCCCTTTACTGTTCGGTTTCCTGCCTGTTTCTTGTTGTGATAAATAACATCAACTTCCCCGATTAATTCTTTTAGCGATTTTAGTTCATCGTCCTTCACCAATCCATGCAATTTCATTTTTACCGGGATCCATCCATACAACGTTATTTCACCATGTTCAAAGAGTAATCTCATTTCCTGCCTGTCTAATATTTTGGGCTGATCGAACCCATGATAAAAATTTACCGGGCCATCCTCGTACATAACGGTTGCGTGTACACGATCTATAATTTTTTTATTAAGACCGGGCCGATGTATTTGCAATGCATTTACAACATGACCATTACCGAGCAATCCTGAAAACATGTCAAAGAAGTGAACACTATGCTCGATAAATATTCCGCCGCTTTTGGTTTCATCCCAAAACCAATGATCAACGTCAAGGTTCTCATCGCTTGCATAGTTTTCAAAAAAGCCATGTAAAAAATTTCCCAATATCTTTTTCTTAATAATTTCATTAACCACATCATACATAGGGTTATAGCGTTGCATGAGATTAACCACGTATAATAAATTATGGGTTGATGCTAACTCCTGTAATTCCTCGGCTTCAATTGTTTTTAATGCCGCAGGTTTTTCACAAATAACATGCTTGCCCGCCAGCAGTGCGTCTTTTGATTGTTGATAGTGCAGGTGGGGTGGGGTTGCTATATAGACTAAATCAATGGCGGCATCATTTAAAAAACGTTCGTAATTATTATAAGATGTTGCATTTAGGTCATTAGCCATTCGCGTTGTGGCATCTTCATTAATATCTGTTACGGCAATAATATTTATGCCGGAAATTGCCATAAATGCCTTAGCCGCAAAACCAGCAAAGCCGCCTGCTCCAACAATTCCAATATTTAGAACTTTGCTACGTCCGGCTTCAAAAGGAGAGAGAATATCCTCACCAGAAAATCCTTTGGAATTATTTGGATCCTGTTTATTCAATTGAAAAATTTTATATATAAATTTTTATTCAGTTTGCATTTTTAAGCAGGACATTCACTGCTGACTCGGCATCTGCAATTGCTTTTTCCGGCGTCTTCCTTCCATATACCACGCACGCTTCATACTCCTGTGAGATTATGTCCAGCACTTCAACAATCACTTCGCAATTATCAATTCCTTTTAGATAAGGGATTTCTCTTGCAAATTGTATCATCATAGGATTTCTCCTGAAATAGTCCTCATAGAATATATCTGTATCTAGATTTTTTCTCCTTGGCAATTGGCCGGTTACTTCCAGCAATTGTAAGTCCCCTTTTTTATTAATAAGGGTTTCAATAAAATCCCAGGCGGCCTGCGGATTCTTGCATGTATTAAATACAACAATGTTTTTTGGATCTGCATAAGTATATACTGGTCCCACGTGGTCGTCGGGAACTATTAGGGGATAATAATCATAACCAAAATTTCTATTGGGAATATTGTTTAAATAAGGAATCTCCCACGGCCCTGTCCATTTAGTAGCAATAGCCTGGGCAACGAATGGGTCGCTTGACGATCCTGAACTCTCTCTTGAGAAATAATCATTGGTATATAGACTTTGAAGGAAGCGAAAAACTTCTATTGAATATTTGTTATTAAAAACTGCTTTATTATTAATGACCAATGAAGCACCACCGGATGCGGCAAGATATAAAGGATAATAATTGAAAAGACGCTGATACCATATAGGTTTTACTTCGGTATATCCGAATCTTATCGCTACGTTACTATTGCTGTTGTTATCTTTAAAAGTCTGGGCGGCCTGCAGATAAGCACTGTATGTTTTTGGAGGAGGTTGAATATCATTAGCCGTAAACAAATTTTTATTATAGATGGTCATGATGGGATTCACTTTCCACGGTACCTGGTAAATATGCCCGTCTGAAGAGGTGATCTCTTTTATAACATTACTGTCACAACGTTCTTTTATAAAATCCAAAAAGCCTTTCAAAGTATCTAACGGTATTAGTACCCCGGCATGAGCATACATTTCAACATTGCCCTGCCACATATTGGCGTAAATATCAGGCGTCGTTTTCCCAACCACGGCTGCAAGAATTACCTCCTCACTGGATTGCCCTTCGGGTATTGGTTGTATGTGAATTGCTACAACTGGATTATTTCGGTTCCACGTGGCCGTTAGTGTACCACAAAGTTTTATTTCCTGGTTATTGTTAGAGCACCAGAATAATAAATCGTCATTCTTATTTGTTCTGTTCTTACAGGATTGGTTAAGAAATAATAAAAATAAAATACACCAGTATGGTTTATGAAAGTTCATTCGAATAAATGATCAACATTCAATTTGAAATACAAGCAGGAAAGATGTTATTAAAAAAACCCCCACAGGTTTTGAATGGTCTGCAGGGGTTTCAAAAATTAATTAACCCTAAAATATCAGAGCGTATTTTGATTAACGAAAATAGATTTAACCTGCGGGCCGTCTAAGGCAATATTGTAGAACATCACGTCATCCATATCACCGGTCCAGAAGCCACCCCATGCAACCTGGTAATCTCCGTCGACGGTAAGATATTTACTGGTAGGCAGATCCTGGCCAATAACAAAATCAATGGGACTTGGCTGTGTGAATGCGTTACCAGGAACGGGACCTGAGGAAGTAGCATCCCATGTCTTAACCAGGTCGCCGTTAATGTAAAAATTCTCAACGCCTGATGTAAAAGTTACCACTACATTCACCCATGTATTTTCAACTAAAGCGGTTCCAGCATCATCTCTATCGTAAATAGTTGTATCTCCAACTGCGGTGCCTTTTACAACTTTTACGGTATAGAATGGAAGGTGGCCACTTTGTAGTTGAAATTTATATCCGTTCCAACGATTCATAGCAAGCATTGTATAAGTATCCGAGTTTATAGTTCTGCCGGTTGAGGTCCACTTAACCCATGCGCTTATTGACATTTGAGCAGGATTTAGTGATGCCTTGTATGGTACATCTATGTTACTTCCCTTATCAAAATGATAAGCCATTCCTGCACGCCCGAAACGATCGGCAACCGGAGCAAGAACTCCAGCGCCAAAATAGGCGTGACCAGTTGTAATGACCCCGTTATTACCGCTGCCTGATGAGTCATTGGCATTGCCGTTCATTTTCCAATATCCAATAAGATTGGCTGCCGCAATTTCCTTAATAAGGTGGAGCTGGTAAGCAGCAATAGCAGCGTTCAATTGGGCGACGGTATTGTTGACTGACGTCTGAGTTGCTTTTGTATCAGCCAATACTAATTTTGATGCGTCCAACGCTGTTTTCAAAGCAGCTTTGTTGCCCACTTCATATTGTCCCGGCTTGGTTCCCTCAACAGTGTTATCGTTAAGGCCCTGGGCTATCGTAATAGAAGCTTGCAGGGCGGTTTTATCGGCTGGTGGCGGTGGTGGCGTAGAACTTTTTTTACTACAAGACGTGATGATCACGCCAAGCAACAGTGTCCAGATTAATGTTGCTTTAATGATTTTAAATCGAAAAATTGCTGGTGTCATGATGAGAATTTTAAATTGTTTAATAATGTTTAAAAAAGAAGTGAATCAATGCAAAGCCTTATTTCTATCCCTTTCAATTTGTGGAATAGGAAAATGTTTATATAAGTCGTAATTAAAATTAGGTTTGTCGATCAGCGCCTGGGTTGCATAGTCTTTGCCCCAGCGAATTATATCGAAGTAGCGGTGAAACTCGAATCCCAACTCAACACGTCTTTCATGCTGTATCGCTTTGCGAACATCCGGTTGACTAAGTGACGTTACGTCGGGCAATAACCCCGCAGGAATAGCAGGATAACCAACTAACGTAGAATCGTAGACGTAACTTTCTCTTGCTCTTTTTCTCACCCGGTTGATAGGAATCAATGCCTCTGCGGTATGTCCCGATTCGTTCAGTGCTTCGGCATACCAAAGCAAAACATCTGCATAACGGATAGCTATGTAATTAAGATTACCATCGCTTTTATTAGCAACTTCAGCAAGTGATTGCTGGTGTTTTCGCGTAAGATAACCGGTACTCGCTGACCATGACTTATCAAAAACCCTGTTATTAAACCACGGCATAGAATCGCGGCCCACCGTATAATCGAGCCTCGGATCGGCGATTCCTGTTGAGGTTTTTTCAAACTCATCGACAAAATTTTGAGTGGGCGCATTGAAATAGTATCCGCCATCTATTTGAGGAGCAAAGTATTGGTTTAATTCACTTCCCAACTTTGGATCCTGGCCGGTTAAATGCTGTACAGCAAAAACAGACTCTTTATTATTCTTATAGTTTTGATTGAAGTTCTCTGTGTACACAGGCATTAAGTCATAGATGTTGCTATTGATTACTTTAGCGGCTGCAGTTGCAGACTGATCCCATTTGCCTTCGAATAAATATGCTTTTGCAAGTAATGCGTTAGCGGCACCCGACGTAGCCCTGCCAACATTTGCTCCTGTAAAAGTTTCTGGCAGAGTGCCCGCAGCATCTACCAGGTCCGGCTCTATAACGGTTTCGTATACCTGCTGTTCAGTTGATTGTGCAATCTGTAACTGGTCAGGATTTAAAGGCACTAAAATAATAGGAACATCTCCGAAGATATTTACCAGTTCAAAATAATAATAGGCCCGTAAAAATTTTGCTTCAGCAAGAATTTGCAACTGCAGGTTTTTATCCATTTGTATGGCGGGCACTTTACTTAAGACTAAATTACAACGGGTAATACCATCATATAATAAAGTCCACATGCTTGCCAGGTTGCCATTAGTCGAATTCACGTTGAACTGGTCAATAAAATCGATATCAGCCTGGTCTCCGGGATTACCGCCCTTTGCTGCATCATCCGATGCTACATCACCAAATACCCACAACCTGTTGTTATTGGATGTTGTAAATGCAAGCGGCTCGTAAGCCGCGTTGATTGCGGAAAGTGCCTGGGCCTGGGTAGTATAAAATTCACTTTCAGGATATTGGCCAACAAGGTCTTTGGTGATAAATTTTTTGCATCCCTGGATCAATAGGAACAAACAAAGAATAAAAACTATATTGGAAATATTTTTTTTCATACACAATCGGTTTAAAAATTTTATAAACTAACCATTATCCATACACGTATTCCGCGAACCCCTTTAAAAATTTAAGTTCAATCCAACTACATAACTCCGGGCGCTTGGGTAAGTGCCCCAATCAATTCCTGCTGCAACATCACCGCCATAAGTATCTCTTTTTACGTTATCACTAATAGTCATTTCAGGATCAAGGCCGGTAAACTTCGTTAGTGTCCATAAATTTTGACCTGTTACATAAATCCTTAAACTCTTCACATGAAGCCTGGTGACAATTTTTTCCGGAATAGAATAACCAACCTGGACATTTTTCAATCTTAAATAGGAACCATCTTCCAGGAAACGACTTGAAGGATATTTATTATTTGAAGCTCCTTTAAAAGAAACCCTTGGCATAGAGTTACTGGTTCCTTCACCTTGCCAGCGTTCATCGTACACCCTTTGTGTTACATTAAAAGCGCGATAAAAGCCTTCTATATCCATGTTTACCTGCGAATAGATTTTATTGCCATATTGTCCCTGGAAGAATGCAGAGAGGTCAAAGTTTTTGTATTCAAGATTTGCGGTTGCGCCGAAAGTATATTTTGGAATAGCGCTGCCAAGGAAAGTTCTGTCATTTTCATCAATAACCCCATCACCATTTTGATCTTTGAATTTTACGTCGCCGGGTTGAATATTTTTACCCTGGTAAGCGCTTGCAAAAATGTCTGCCGCGTTTTGGAAAATACCTGCCTGTTGATATAAATAGAATGAACCGATGGGTTGGCCTACCGTGGTTAGTGTTGCATTATAGTTATTATCAATTCTTCCTCCTGCAATTGGCTGGCCGTTACTTAAAGAAAGAACTTTATTAGCAATGGTTGAGAAATTTATTCCAACATCATACTTCAATTTGTGACCATTGTTTTTAAAATTCAGGTCAACTTCAAGGCCTTGATTCTGCACCTTACCGGCGTTTAAATAAGGCGGCTGTGCGCTGCCGCCAATTAATGGCAAAGGCACCGGAATTAACATGTCGGAAGTAGTCTTGATAAAATAGTCAACCGTCACGTTTAATTTATCCTGCCAGATTCCTACGTCTACACCGGCATCAGCTTGTGTTGACGATTCCCATTTTACTTTTGGATTGCCACGGGTTGAAATAGTTGATCCCGGGTTACTTGAAGGAGTTTCCCCGAATGGATAATTATATAGGTTGCCAATTATTGAAACATAACCGTAGTTGGGTATTTCCTGGTTCCCCAATTGTCCATAACTCGCCCTTAGTTTTAATTTAGAAATCGCAGGTAAATGATCCTGTACCCATTTTTCGTTATGAGCATTCCATCCTGCCGAACCGGAGAAAAAAGTGCCATATTGATTATCGGGTCCAAAGCGTGAAGACCCATCCCGGCGTAGATTTGCTGATAACAAGTATAAATTATTATAAGAATAATTCACATTGCCAAAAAGCGAAAAGAGAGCCGATTCACTTTGACTTTCAGTTGCGCCGGTAGATCCTATCAATCCGCTTCCGTTTCCTATAAATCTGAAACGGGGACTTTGATTTGCAAAATCGCGATCTGTTCCCTGGTGAAAATTATTTTTGTTGCTGATGGCTTCGGTGCCCGCAAGCACTGAAATATTATGAATGCCGCGGAATGTTTTATTATAACTAAATGTATTATTCCAGATAATATTCATATTGGTAGAAGTACCCACCGTTAACCTGCTTGGATTGTTGATGCGATTATTTGTTCCGTAATTTTCGTCAAAGCGTTTATCGTCTGTTATGATAGCATCAAGTCCTATATCTGATTTAAATTTTAACCCTCTTACAATTTTATATTCCGCATAAAAATTGGAAAATACCCGGTACTGAATTTCTTTATTATCAGTGTTAGCTGCCAATGCAACAGGATTGTAACCATCGCCAAAAAAAGCGGGATAGGCGGGAAGATCTGAATATACACCGGCGCTGTCATACACAGGTATTGCGGGCGTGCGAAATAATGCATAGCGTACAACGCTACCGCCGTTACCTGCATAACCATCACCCGAACTGCCTATTGTATTTTTCTTGGAATAAGAAACATTGATGTTGTTGGCAATGCTCAATTTATCTGTGAGATCAATGTTTAATTTAGATAATAATGAATAACGTTCGTAATATGAATTGATAATAATACCATCTTGCTTAAAGTAGTTTGCAGAGATGTAATAAAGCGTTTTTTCGTTACCGCCTCTTACAGATAATTGATGGCTTTGTATTACCCCATTTTGAAAAATTGCTTTTAGCCAATCAGTGTTGGCAGTTGCCAATCCATCCGGAATTTTAGGACGTATCAATGCGGGATTGGTAACACCTGCATTATCGTTATCAGCCGCTTCATTGTATAACTGCACGTACTCGGCAGTGTTAGCCATCTTTGGCAAGGAGCCATGCGTTTGCACACCACCATATCCTGAATAGTTAAATTGAGGTTTTCCTCTTTTGCCGCCTTTTGTTGTAATGAGTACAACGCCGTTTGCTGCACGTGAACCATAGATGGCTGCCGAAGATGCATCTTTTAAAACAACGATTGATTCAATATCATTAGAAGAAAGAAAATTAATGCCATCTTTTGTGGGTATTCCATCAACAATAAAAAGAGGATTGTTATCATTAATAGTTCCTACACCTCTTATTCTTACAACAACACCATCTCCAGGTTGCCCTGTATTTTGGGTGATTCTTACACCCGGCACTTTTCCCTGTAAAGCCTGGTCTACACTAAGGTCTGGTAACTTAGAAATGCCGCCGATATTTACAACCGACACTGCCCCGGAAAGATCGCCACGCCTGCGGGTCTGGTAGCCTACCACAACCACCTCATTTAATTCTTTATTCGTGGCCACCATTTTTATAGTTAATGATGCCTGGCCGTTTACGGATGCCTCCTGGGTTCTATAACTAACGTTACTAAAAATCAATATCCCGTTATCGGGAACCTCTATTGAAAATTTTCCCTGTGCATCCGTTTGCACCGCGACCCGGCTTCCTTTTACAGATACGGTAACACCTTCCAGCGGAGTACCGGATATATCAGTTACTACACCGTTAACGGGGGTTGCCGTTATTTTAAATGCAACAGTTTTAATACCTGGTGATTCCTGGTTAACGAGGATGATATTTTGTTTTTCTGTGAAGTGAAGGCCTGCCTGCTTTGAAATATCATTAAGAACTTCTTTTAAGAGTTGCTGTCCCTTTGCAAGTTTTATTTCTTTTGAAATGTTGATATCATTTTCATCATATATAAAAGAGAAAGAGGTTTGATTCTCTACAAGCTTAAATATTTCCCCAATAGTAGCTTTTGTATTATTTACGGTTATGTATATATCATTGAAAGTATCAACACGTGGATCGTACGCTTTTGCAGAAAAAGTTGTGGATACAAAGATGAAAATTGCAGACGCTATTTTTATAAGAACAGGAAACCTGTGCATTTTGCTCATATCAAGTATTTTAAATGTTACCCCCCCGCTTTATTTAATTACAATCGTATCTCCCTTAATTACAAAGGATAATTTTTTAACCACGCAAATGTTTTCAACGATATCTATCGCTGTCGAACTTTTAAATTCTCCTGTAAAACGCCAGTCCTTTCCGGGGCTTTCATTAATGAGCGTTATTCCAAATGTGTTTTTAACCTGTGCGGCTATTTCATCAAAATTATTTTTACTGAAAGAAAGGTGATGTTCTGTAGCAATGAGGTTTTTATACAGGTGTTTATTGTTTCTCACATATACAGCTCTTTCATTGGGCGCTAATAGAACAGATTGCTCTGTTTCCATTTTATAATTCATGATCTCAACATTTAGTTTGCCCTTTAATAGTTCTACAACAACGGCAGAATCGCCGGAACTTTTCATGTTAAATACGGTTCCTAAAACCGTGGCAACAATATTTTCATCATGTACTTTAAATGGATGCTCAATATTTCTTTTTACACTAAACTGGGCATTGCCATGCAGGTAAACTATTCGCTCTTTATCTTTAAAATATAATGGATACTGCAGGTAACTTCCCGGATCAAGGGATACAACCGTGCTGTCACTCAACGTTAGTATCAGCGGTAGCGTGCTGTTGTTAACCGTCTCCGTTAATTTTTCGGAGCTATTTTTTGACGACTGAAATAACCAATATCCCCCGGCAATAACTACTAATAAAAGCGGTACAAGAATTCGTAAGGTTCTTTTTCTTTTCTGATTAGATTTAAAAAATCCATTGCTGTCTGTTAATTTGACGAGTGAACGGCGCGGTGTTCTTTTATCAATTGCGGAAACAAGTTTTTTTAATTCTTCGCGGTACTCTTTATCGGAAACAGTAAATGATAATTCATTAATGAGTTCTTTTGCTTTTTCAACCAACGGCGCCTTTTCCGGATTATTCAAAAGCCATTTCTCCCACGATAAATGATCAACAATATTTGATTTTAAATGATAATTAATAAAGGTCTCGTCTGAAACAAAATCTTCAAGCTGGTAATTTTCACGTGTTAATTCGTCCATATAACTTATAGTATTGCTGCGTTAACTTTTCCGGTGCTTTTTCAGATTATTTCCAACGGTCTATAGTATAGTGCACCGGTTGGCATTTTTTTACCTGTTTTTTTTAAACTATTTTTTTTTGAATACACCAATTAAACGAATTACAAGTCCCCGGTGCAAAAGGTTGCCTCAAGCACTTCTGTAGACGGCAGGTGTAATGGCCCACGAACGAATAAGCGGGCTTCTTACCTGTTCTAGAATAGTTTTATTATAATAATTCGCAGGTAGTAAATTGTTTGATTATAGCGCAAATTCGATCAATAGGATCGAATACATAGCGAATATATAACGAATAGATATCGCAAATAAGAGAAGGAAAACATATTATTCTATCATGTCAATCATAATTTTAAAATCTCGTTCTGTCGAGTCTTATAAAAGTATCATCATAGCTTCCCGCAAACGGGTTATGGCAAGGTGAATGATATTATAAACGGTGCGTGTAGTGAGTGAGGTTTTTGTAGAAATTTCAGAATAGCTAAGGTTATCGAAGAATTTTAATCTTATAATTTCCAATTGTTTTTTAGTAAGTGTTTCAAGCGCTCTCTTAAGTTGTTCTTTTTTTTCTTCTGTTTGTTGAAAAGCAATCAATAATTCCTCATAACAAAATTCGCTGCCTTCATTGCCTTCCACCGAATGTTGATAATCGCGATCCTTCGAAAGCCTTAATTGTTTACGGCTTATTTTTCTGCGAAGCCAGGTGAAAAGATACGATTGAATATTTTCAACATCTTTATTCAATGTCGATCGTGTGTTCCAAATATCCATGAAGAGTTCCTGGATGCAATCTTTTGTTAATTCGCGATCTGTGGATAAACTAAAACCATAGCAAAATAATGCACGATAGTACTTGTGATAAAATAAGAGAAAAGCCTCCTTATCACCGTCGATGATATTGCACCAATAATTACTTTCCATTTAACAGCAATCATATAATTTCCTGAGGGATAAATAAAGGAGAGGGAATTACCAAACAAATGTAAGCTAAAATTACTGGCTTATTTAAACTGATATTCTACGGGAGCTTCATACCTTATTTATAGGTGAATCTACAGCGGTGTTTCTTTCATGTTCACCCTTGTCATAATCATTATGACTTTGTATAAAAGCTGTGTAACTTATGTTACCGGCATTTGTATTTATTCATGTCAAATTTGTAAACTAAAACAGATTATCATGGATAATCAATTACAAAGAGAGCCTTATAAAGATTGGAAAGAAAATAATATTTAACCCGATACAATTAAAATGTTGAACCGGTAACCGGTGTATAACTAGTAGGTGTAAACGAAAATATGCTTGTTATGAATACAAAAGTAAACAACGTTCCCGCTGAACTATATGAGCAGATCAAAACGGAAATAACCA
>NZ_JBMQQG010000021.1:0-6298 GCF_057362405.1 Ginsengibacter sp. | reverse complement strand
ACGACGGAAACTATAGCAATACCCAAAACCGTTAAACCCTGGTAAAGGAAAATATGTGGATCAAGAGATGCTGGCATAATCGGCTCAATACCTAATTGCTGGTAGGTTTGTGCCGTTGACCCGGTTAAAGAAATCGGGTGACGGTGCAGGTAAACGAGAACAGGCAGTATTAAAACGCTTCCCGAAAGAATCCCTATTAACCCGATGAGAATTGTTTCCAGTATAACTATAACGGTTAGCCTTACACGATGCATGCCGATGGCGATCATAACAGCGAATTCTTTTTTTCTTTCCAGTGTCATCATCAGGATGGTACCAAAAACGCCAAAGGCAACAACGAGGTATAAAATGCCCAGCATAATAATGCCACCGGCATTATCACCCTGTATTTCCTGCACGAGACTTTTGTTCATTGCCGGCCACTGCATTACTTCCCGCGTACTGTCGAATGAATTTTGTAAAAAGCGTGTGGTTGCGTTAATGTCATCGGGTTGCCGGAGCATAATGCTAATAGACGTGAGTCGACCGGGTGCTCCAAAAAGTGACTGTGCATCGGGCAGGTAAAGATATACCAGTGCATTGTTGATTTGCTCCAGCGGAAAATGAAAAATACCCTGTATGGGATATTGGCCTGCCGCTGTAGTTCCATGATAGCCCTGGCCGAGTAACACCAGCGTATCACCCAGTTTTAACTGCAGGTACCTGGCAAGTCCGTCGCCAATCAATATTCCCTGGTTGGTTTTATTTGTAAAATATTTTCCCTCTTTAATTTTTCCTGCTACATTATTCATGCTATTTTCTTTCTCCGGGTTAATGCCAATAACCTCAACACCTTTGGTATGCGGCCCTGAAGAGGCCAGTGAAAAAGACTCTAACCTCGGTACTGCCAGGGAAATATTATTCTCTTTCTTCAAAGCATTATCAAGAGAAGTACCAGGCTCAAAAGAATTGTTGATGGACTGATCACCCCAATAGCCCTTCTCATGTACCTGGATGTAGCCTGTTGAAAAGCGTACTGCATTGCTTATCATATTACCATACACGCCTTTTTGAAACGAACGGATAGCGATGGCCAGTACAACTGCCATCAACACAGAAGCCAGTGTAATCAAGGTTCTGCGGCGGTTGCGCCATAAATTTCGCCAGGCCAGTTTAATAGATTGTTGCATCCAAAATAATTTCCTGTTTAAAATCTGCATCTATTAAAAGATGTCAGCGAATGTTTTTCATATTCTGCTGCGAAAAAAAATCTTCCTTTAAAGACATATTAAAAGCCAGTTGTTGAAACTGAAAAATGGTTTGTTTTCCTTTTTCTTTTACCGGTGTCATTACCAGTTTTGAAGGAAGATCCCGGTCATCAAAATGTTTGATATCCGACTGCGTTTCCTCGTTTACCAATTCTCCGTCTTCGTTATAAAAATCTGCTTTCAACATAAAGTATTTATCCTTTGCAATCCACATGATAATCTTATCCCAAACTACTGCAGCATCTGGTTTGGGGGTTAGCTGTATCTTATAGCAATTATAGCCTTCAATAGTTTCGTTGCCCAGCAAAGTGTGCGTGTAGTCGTCTACGATAGAGTTGGCTTTCACCAGGTCGTTGTTGGTAAAGTCGGAACCCATCCAGTTTTGCCCCATCATGGAAGGCGGTATCCGAATGATGCGGCTGATGTTCGGCATCCAGTTCCACATTTCAGTGTGGCGTTTCAGGAATACCTGGCCTTTATCCTGTGCCGGCGCTGTTATAAGAATCATGTAATAATCACTACCGAGCGACCAGGTTTTCATACTTACTTTTCGTGTCCACGTTGGGCGCACAATAGTCATAGTAGCGGTGCTTTGGCTGGACCGTCCGTTCATCAGGTCGTTTGCCTTACTTACAATTTCAGTAGCATTTGGCTGCTGGCAATAAGAACTAAATGAAAAAAGCGACAATGCGATTGATATAATTAATAAAGGTTTCATAACACTTTTTGTTTTCTATCAGGCAAATTTTTTAATGATCATTTTTATTACATCTTCCACGGGATATTCATCCGGCGCTATCATCAGGTCAAACATCAACCCATCCAGAACTGAACCGAAAAGCATCGCTTCGGCCATTGGGTTGGCTGATTTTTTCTTTTTAAAATAAGCCATATAAACTTCCAGGTACTGTTGCAGGAATGCCATTGCCTCCTTATAAAATTTCTCTGCGATGTGCGGCTGTAATGCCAGCATGGTATATAGCCGCCAGAAATCTGCTTCTTGTAAAAAAAGCTGTATCATTTTTCGGAGGCTGGCAGCGAATTCTTTCTTTGTTTCAAGTTTACCTGTCCCGTCTTCGGAAAGAAATGCGGCTGCTTTTTGCATACCAAACGATAGTAATTCGCCAAGTAGCTTTTCTTTGCTTTCGTAATAACTATACATTAGCCCTTTGGCAATTCCCGCTTCCTTTGCGATCATGTTGATGGTGGCACCGTTGAAGCCCTGGCTGGCAAATACTTTTAAAGCAGCCTGCATAATCTGTTGTTTTTTAGTTTCTCTTAATTGCTGTAATTGATTAGAAGTTCTTGGTGACATAATATTTTTTTGACTGAACGGTCGGTCAAAATTAAAAACTTTTATTTAAAGAAGAAATTTTTTTTAGATATTTTAATTTTTTTAACTGGCATGAAGGAAGCTCGATGTCATGGAAAATTGATTTCCAGATCTTAATTTTTATTTTTTCTTAAGTGTCCGCTTTGTTCCGAAAGGTGTCCGATTACGAACACCTCATTAACTATCTTCAGTAATAAAACTCTCTTTATCAATTAAGTATATCCTTGGTACATTGGTTGAAAAGTAAAGGAAGGTGTTCTCTTTTTAATCAATGAATTATGATCAAAAATTATTTCAAAATTGCCTGGAGAAATTTATTCCGCAACAAAAGTTTCTCATTGACAAATATTCTCGGGCTTACGATCGGGATGACCTGTGCTATTTTAATACTGCTTTGGGTACAGGATGAAATGAATTATGATAAGTCTCAAAAAAATTACCATGAGATTTACCAGGTGATGGCCAATCGCGATTTCAATAACCAGGTATTTACCGATCCGAATATGGTTTTGCCGCTTGCTCAATCAATAGAAAACGATGTGCCACAGGTGAAGCATGCGGTTGTTGCGACTCACCGGCATTCGGCTAATTTAAGATATGGCGATAAAATATTGAAGAGAGACGGTTACCTGGTAAGTGAACATTTCTTTGACGTATTTACGGTACAACCAATAAAGGGTAATCCTGTAACAGCGATCACGGATCCATCATCGATAATTCTTACAAAGTCCGCAGCCAGGGCTTTGTTCGGTAATGAAGATCCGATAAATAAGGTAGTAAGAATTGATAACGATCATGATGCAAAAGTAACGGCAATAGTTGCTGAAATGCCCGCTAATACAACTGTTCAATTCGATTACATTATGCCCTTTAATTGGTCTAACGAAGACGTAAAACGTTCCATGAATGAATGGGGGAATTCTTCATGGCAGGTGTACGTGCAAACTGTTCCCGGAGCGAATATGACCGCCATACAGAAAAAAATAAATGACATTAAATATCAACATGATCCGCATGACAAAAAAATAAGTTCCTACTTTACTTTTCCTATGAGTAAATGGAGGTTATATAGTGATTTCAAAGATGGAAAAAATATAGGCGGAATGATTGAGTATGTGAGAATGTTTACCATCATTGCCATTATTATCTTGCTGATCGCCTGCGTCAATTTCATGAATCTTTCTACGGCCCGCTCAGAAAAAAGAGCGAAAGAAGTTGGCATAAGAAAAACACTGGGATCAAGCAAAAAGCGATTGATCGTCCAGTTTTTTTTCGAATCGGTAATTCTTGCTTTTGTATCGTTTGCATTATCTATCCTGGCGGTGTATCTTTTGCTTCCGTCGTTTAATTCTTTAGTTGATAAACAACTCACTTTGCCCATCATGCAACCTGGATTTTGGTTAGGTGCTCTTGCTATTATTTTATTTACAGGTATTGTTGCCGGCAGTTATCCTGCGTTATATCTTTCATCTTTTAATCCTGTAAAAGTTTTAAAAGGAACTTTTGTTGCAGGAAAAAATGCGGTATTACCAAGGCATGTTTTAATAGTTATACAGTTTGTAATTTCTATTGTTCTGATCTCCGCTACGATCATCGTCTATCAGCAAATAAAACTCATTAAAAATCGCGACATGGGATATAATCCCAATAACTTAATTACGATTCCGGGCTCGCCCGATACTCAAAAAAATTATGATGTAATCAGGCAACAACTATTGCAGACCGGCATGATTAACTCTGTTACCAGAACCATGGCGCCTATCACCGAAATATGGTGGAAGTCTCCTTCACCTTCGTGGGACGGCAAGCCGGCCAACATGAATATCATATTTACAGGACTAACGGTTGATAAAGATTTTGCAAAAACAATGGGCATTAAGATGCTCCAGGGAACAGATTTTACCGGAACTCCTGCAGATACTTCTTATATGCTTTTTAATAAAGCTGCTGTTGAAGCGATGGGTTTAAAAAATCCTGTTGGAATGAAAATGCATTACGGTAAGGATTATACAGTGCTTGGAGTTACGGATAATGTAATACAGGAATCGCCTTTTAAACCGGTTGACCCGATGATGATTTATTTTGACCCTGCTAACTCCGACATCATTAGTGTGCGGCTCAATAATGGTGTACAGCCGCAGAAGGCATTAAGTTCTATTGAAACTATTTTTAAAAAATATAACCCTGCATATACATTCGAATACCAGTTTGTGGATAAGGAATTTGAAAAGAAATTCCTGAATGAAAACCTGGTGAGTAAGTTGAGTAACATTTTTGCGGCGCTCGCCATCTTCATCTGTTGCATCGGTTTGGCTGGTCTTGCCGCATTTACTATCGAAAAAAGAATCCGTGAAATTGGCATCAGGAAGGTATTAGGAGCCTCTATTCGGCAATTGTTAATGCTTATTTCAAAAGAGTTTTTGAGACTGGTGCTCGTTGCTTTTTTAATTGCGGTTCCATTAACCTGGTGGCTCATGCATAGCTGGTTGCAGAAATATGAATTTCGTGTATCCATCAGCGTTTGGATGTTTGGTATTGTCGGGATGATCATCCTTTTATTAACGCTGGTGGTAGTAAGTGCCAATACCATAAGTGCTGCAATCCGTAACCCTGTGAAAAGTTTGAGAACGGAATAATGTAATTTTTAAACGAACTGAAACCGGCACATTCATTTTTAGAAAATTTTAAAATTTAATACCGTAATATGTTTAAGAATTATTTTTTGCTGGCAGTAAAAAATTTCCGGAAACAAAAGATGTTTTCGCTAATAAACATCCTGGGTTTAACCATCGGCATCACCTGCTGTCTCATGATTTTTCTTTTTATCATAAATGAATTCAGCTATGACAATTTTCATAAAAATGGAAAAGATATTTACCGCGTGATGCGGGTGGGTAATCTTAATGGCACAAGAAGAGAGATACCTTACCTGTCGCCGCCCTATGCAGCAGCATTGGCAAATGATTTTCCCGGTGCTATAAAAAGCGTGGTACGTGTGGATGTTGATAATGATCTTATCAGCTATAACAATATCGCATTTAACGAAAAGAAGATATATCTCGTTGATAGTAACTTTTTTCAATTCTTCACTTTCCATTTGTTAAAGGGAAATCCGGCAACGGTGTTGAGCAATCCTTTGAGTATTGTAATGACGGCATCCGCAGCAAAAAAATATTTTGGTAACGAAGACCCTATTGGTAAGGTGGTAGACTTCAATAAAAAACTTCGGTTAACGGTAACCGGTATAGCCGAAGATGTACCGGTTAATTCCCATCTCGATTTTGATATGGTGGTGCCGCTATCCAACTGGCAAACAGCCCAATGGATGAATCAATGGCCAAGTAACAGCCTTTTTGTATATGTGCAATTAAATCCCGCTGTAAATCCCAAAAGTCTGATAAGCCGGTTTCCTTCTTTTATGGATAAATATATGGGGGCATACTATAAAGAGAACGGTTTTAAAATGGGTCTTACTATTAACCCGTTGAGGGGCATTTATTTTGAAGGTGAATCAACTTTTGACCATGTAAAACATGGCAGCAAAAAAATGGTATATATCTTCATGAGCATTGCAGTTCTCATTCTCGTTATTGCCTGTATCAACTTCATGAACCTTGCCACAGCAAGGGCTACCGACAGGTCTAAAGAAGTTGGCCTGCGTAAAGTGTTGGGTGCGGTTCGCGGGCAATTGGCAGCGCAATTCTTATTCGAATCTATT
>NZ_JBMQQG010000020.1:0-11475 GCF_057362405.1 Ginsengibacter sp. | reverse complement strand
AGGAAATCTGATTTTAATATTGACTTTAAGCTCAATGCTTTTATCTGTTGAATGCAAGTCGCAAGATGAAAAATCTAAGTTTAGAATAGTGGGATATTATTCGTTAAAATCTGCCATGACAGCCGATTTAAAAACTATTCCTTTTAATGAGCTCACTCACATCAATCTTTATTTTTTAAACCCGGATTCACTTGGAAACTTTAACCAGGACCTCTCAGGTCTGGTTGCTTTTATTGATTCAGCCCACAGCCATAATGTAAAAGTAATTCCATCAATTGCAGGTGGTGGTCCACATCCATATTATCACACTCTTTTAAAAAAGGGTAAAAGAAAAAAATTGGTTAACGACTTGTTGCAGATCGTTATCTCAAATAATTTTGATGGTATAGATGTTGATATTGAGGGGAGTGATATCGATGAAAATTATGAAGCGTTTGCAATTGATTTAGCAAAAAAATTTCACAAACATAAAAAGCTGGTTACTTCGGCAATAGCAGTTTTCTATAAAGATCAACTTAGCGACAAAGCATTACACCAATATGATTTTGTAAACGTAATGAGCTATGATCACACAGGTCCCTGGACTCCCGAAAAGCCAGGCCCTCACTCCACTTACGACCAGGCGGTGCAAGACCTGGACTATTTTATAACAGAAAGAAATATTCCAAAAAGTACAGTTGGTCTAGGTGTTCCTTTCTATGGATATGGTTTCGGTCCTGCATTAACTTCTCCACCGTCAAGTTTAAATTACGGACAAATTGTGGCTGAATTTCCGGGAGCTGAGTTAGCCGATTCTGTTGTTATGCCGGGAGGTGCTATTATGTATTACAATGGTATTGAGACCATCAAAAGAAAAACCGATTTAGCTAAAGAAAAAGCATCAGGAATCATGATCTGGCAATTGTCGGGCGATGCATTGGCCGACAAATCATTACTTAAAATAATTAACGAAGAAGTGTATGGCGTAAATTAGGGCAATAAAAAAATGCACAGGTCTTGAGAAGTTTTCTTTAATGTTTTTATGATCAACTTTGATATGGCAAACATCTTCCGGAATAAAAAATTTACCGTTTTAACTTTTTTGTTCCTCGTTATTTTCTTCAGCAACTGCAATAACAAAGAACGCACCTGGAGCGTGTACAAGGCCGATGCAGAAAGCACCAGTTACTCCGTGTTAAAGCAGATTAATAAAGAGAATGTTCATCAATTAAAATTAGCATGGACATTTAACCCGAACGATGCAGCAGAAGGCTCGCGACATAACAGCAGCGAATGTAATCCGATAATTATAGATGGCATTATGTACGCTGCTTCCTCACGCCACCGCATATACGCAATAGATGCGAACAACGGTAAAGAGTTGTGGTCTTTCGATCCGTTTAATGGAGGTCCGGGTGGCGGATCTTTTCGTGGTGTTACTTATTGGGAAGATGGGGACGATAAAAGAATCTTGTTTACCGGTGGAGATACGCTCTACGCGTTGAACGCAGCAACCGGAAAAATCATCCCTGAATTTGGGAGTGATGGTAAAGTGAGTATGAACATAGGAATGAGAGACGACCCTAAAAAGATATCCATAAAACCTACATCGCCGGGCATCATTTATAAAGATTTATTAATAATAGGAAATGAGGTTTCAGAATTATATGGCGGGCAGCCCGGATATGTTAGGGCTTATAATGTAAGAAACGGAAAATTAGAATGGACTTTTCATACGATTCCAAAACCTGGAGAAAGAGGCTATGAAACATGGCCGAAGGATGCGTGGAAATATGTTGGTGGCGCCAATGATTGGGGCGGCCTCAGTGTAGATGAAAAGAGAGGAATGGTTTTTTTAGCCACGGGGTCTCCCTCTTATGATTTTTATGGCTATGACCGTATAGGTCAGGATCTTTATGGAAATTGTGTTATAGCTCTTGATGCAAAAACCGGGAAATACATCTGGCATTTTCAAACTATACATCACGATTTATGGGACTATGATTTGCCGGCTCCTCCGAATTTAGTTACGGTTGTAAAAGACGGGAGAAAAATAGATGCGGTGGCGCAGATATCAAAAGTTGGTTTTGTATATGTATTAAACCGGGAAACAGGCGAATCAATATTTCCGATTGAAGAGCGACCCGTACCAGCTTCTGATGTGCCGGGCGAAAAGGCATGGCCCACGCAACCCTTTCCTCTCAAACCAAAACCTTATTCGCGGCAGTTCATGACGATTGATGACCTTTCTGATTACTCACCTGCCATGCATGATTCATTGATTGCCATGTTTAATGGATTAAGATACGAGGGATTATTTACGCCTCCTTCACTTAAAGGCACATTGAATCTTCCGGGAACAATTGGCGGGTCAGAATGGGGTGGCGCTGCCTATGATGTTTCAACGGGGATTCTCTACGTAAAGGCCAACGAAGCTCCTGAGATTGATAGATTACAAAAAATAGATACTTCAGCAAAACCATTAAATATTTCAGTTCATGAAGATGGAAGGAAATTTTATTCCACTTATTGCGCAAGTTGTCACAAGGCTGATAGAACCGGCACTGAACCGACTTATCCTTCATTGGTTGACATAAAGAAAAGGCTGTCTGAATCCCAGGTATTGAATAAGATAAGAACCGGCGGCGGAAAAATGCCCTCTTTCAGTAGTGTGCTGAATGGCCACGAAAAAGGAATTATTGACTTCTTATTCGATAAGACTGATTGGCACTTATTGCAAAAGGAAAACGATCTTTCGGAGATAAAAAATAACAAATCAGCAGTGACCGAAGGCAAAAAAGAAAACAATCTAAAAGACACGGCGGCTACCTACCTCAACATAACGGCTTATGGCGAGTTAACTGATCCTGAAGGCCATCCCTTCATTAAGCCTCCATGGGGCACCCTAAACGCAATCAATCTTAATACAGGCGAATATGAATGGACAATACCCGTGGGCAACATTCCGGAACAGCAGAAAAAGGGAGCTCCCATCACAGGTGATGCCAGCTTGCCCGGTCCCATAGTAACGGCCGGCGGCATTGTATTCATCGGAGGTTCGCAGGATCATAAATTCCAGGCATTTGATAAAACTACCGGAAAATTATTATGGGAAATCACTCTGCCAGGTGTTGTTTCGGCTACTCCATGCACGTATCAAAGCAAAGGAAAACAATATGTAGCAGTCTCGGTTTCAGGCACCAAAGAATCACCAGCCGGATCGATAATGGCTTTTGCCTTGCCCGAGTAAATAATCACGCGAATTACCGCGTGAATAAACTTAAGCAAGATTTAGAGTAAAAGATTCAATCATTACTGCAAGCATGATAAATAAATAGAAATGATTTTTTTTCAACGTAGTGAGATTGGATTGATTATTTAGTTACTTTTATAATCACGGATGCATTGATATAACGATTAAGTATACACGATAATAGAAAGCTGTTTTGGTTTTAGGAGCACCGGTTATATTTTTGATTTCCCGATTGACATTAAGCAGGCGACTAAAATTAATTTTTACCTTATCGAAAATTCAATAACCTTCATTTTAATAAATAAGGTATATCACGAATGAGATTTATCTCAAAACGAATACAATTTCGATTGCTGTGACATATAATTTAGTTAATGCCATGGAGGTTTTCGAATAATGAAAATTGATATACGGCTGGTTGATAATGATTGAAGTCGAAGTTATTCTCACTTAATTGAACTACTTAATAATAAATTCACATTAAACATCCATTCAATGAAAAGTATTATAAAACAATTAACCGAAAGTAATAAAGAACTCGAAAAGAATGAAGCTGCAAAAGCCCAGGCGGAAATAGAAAATCCGGAAACCAAAAACGCCCGCAGGGATTTCTTAAAGAAAACTGCATTAGGTGGAATTTCCCTTGCAGGAATGATGCACTTATCGATAGCTGATACTATCGCAATGACTACGTCTAAGGTTAAACGTTATTCAGCGCCCTCGGATTTAAAAATTACCGATATGCGCTATGCGCTGACCGCTGCTATGGGAGGTACCGCTATTATTCGCATTGATACCAACCAGGGTATTTATGGCTTGGGCGAAGTGAGGGATGCAGCGGATCCCCGTTATGCACTTATGTTAAAAAGCCGTATTCTCGGGCAAAATCCCTGCAATGTTGAAATGATATTTAAAATTATAAAACAATTTGGTGGCCCAAGCAGGCAGGCTGGTGGCGTATGCGCCGTTGAGATGGCGCTTTGGGATATCTGCGGCAAAGCATATAATGTTCCTGCATGGCAGTTATTAGGAGGTAGATATCGTGAAAAAATAAGATTGTATGCTGATACTCCTGAAGCGGGATCGCCAGAAGAACAGAAAAAATTAATGGATTATCGTATTAATGACATGGGATATACCTGGTTGAAGATGGACCTTGGTATCAACGAATTAAAAAACATTCCGGGAGCACTAGTGAATGAAAAATTCTGGGAAAGTAGCGATGGAAACTTAAGACAATGGGGCGATCCGAGAGATATTACGAATTATTCAAGTACAGCGCATCCTTTTACGCAAATACAGATCACCGATAAGGGCCTTGATGGGCTGGCTAAACTCGTAGAAAATGTGAGGGGCATGTTAGGATATGATTTACCACTTTCTACTGATCATTATGGGCATTTTGATTTAAACAATGGGATAAGATTAGGAAGAAGACTTGAACAATACAGGTTGGCATGGATGGAAGATATTGTTTCATGGGAATTAACTGATCAATGGAAAACGATATCGGATGCATTGGAAACACCATGTCTTACGGGTGAGGATATCTACCTGTTGAAAAACTTTAAACCACTTATTGATATTCATGCAGTGGATATTATCCATCCTGACCTTGCTACGTCAGGAGGTTTATTAGAAACAAAAAAAATTGGCGACTATGCAGAAGAGCATGGCGTAGCAATGGCTTTGCACCAGGCAGGCACCCCTGTTTCATTTATGGCTGATGTTCATTGCGCAGCTGCGACCCAAAACTTTTTAGCATGTGAGCATCATAATATCGATGTACCATGGTGGGAAGGCTTAGTAAAAACGACAGATGGCAGAGACTTGATAACAAAAGGTTTTGCAAACGTACCCCTTACTGCACCGGGATTGGGTATTGAATTGAATGAAGATGAAGTAAAAAAACATTTATCAGCAAAAGATAAAAGCTTTTTTGCCCCAACTCCGGAATGGAATGAATTACGCTCGCACGACAGAATTTTCAGTTAAAAAATATTTAATTAATAACTACAAATTTTGATGAATCTTGAAAGATAATCGCAGAGATTTTATTAAAAAGGGAACTGCAGTGGCCGCATCCTTATCACTCGGCACAATAGGTGTTGCCGCTTCAACAAGCTTGCATAACCGGTCTGGAAAATATAATATGGATGCTAAAAAACCGGATGCTAAAATTGATTACATCAAGGACGCCGGAATAAAATTATGCCTTGCCTATTTTGCCGGAAAGGAACCACGCAAAATTGAACTTGCCAAACAAATGGGCGTATTGGGTGCGGTTGGCGGAATTGATCCAAAAATGGTTGGGATGGACACTGCCAACAATTGGGAGTTTGATGTAATAAAGGCTGTAAAGGAATCATGGGATAAAGAAGGATTGAAACTAACGGTAATCGAAGGGCCTCCGTCACTAAATACAAAAACCAAACTCGGCCTTCCTGGAAAAGATGAAGAGATCGCCAACTTCATCACCTTAATGAAAAATATGTCGCAGGTTGGCATTGATACCATTTGTTATAATTGGATGCCTTTGATAAGCTGGGCGAGAAGTGATAAAGCCATGCCGGATCGCGGCGGAGCACTGGTAATGGGCTTTGACATTAATAAAATGGAAGGCAACCCGATAACCGAATACGGAACGTTGACCCATGACTTAATGTGGAAGAATCTCGAATATTTTCTAAAGGCTGTTGTTCCTGAAGCAGAGAAATATGGAATTAAATTGTCCATGCATCCTGACGACCCACCAGTAGACGCAATAAGGGGTGTTCCCCGAATCATGACGTCTGTTGCGGCATTCAAAAGATTGCTGGAAATATATCCAAGTCCTAATAACGGAATAACCTGGGACGGCACTTTTGGTGAAATGGGTGATGAAGGCAAGCAGGAAGACCTGCCCGCTGCAATGGAATACTTTTGTAAGAAAAATGTTATCTCGTTTGTTCATTTTAGAAACGTCCGCGGTTACAGGCAGCACTTCAACGAGACTTTTATAGATGACGGGCAAATGGATATGGCAAGGCTAATGAAGATATTATATGATGCCGGCTATAAAGGACCATTGCGTCCCGATCACGTTCCTACAATGGCCGGCGATAGTAACAGTTTCCCGGGCTATAGCACGATAGGAACCTTATTTGCGATTGGCTATATCAGGGGATTGATTGATGCAGCAAGAGGAACCACGCTTACAGGGAAAACCACTTAAGACAGAAAAAGCTGAATATAACGGTTAACATTAAACGCAATTTTAAATTAAATAAAACGCTATAATATGAATAAGAGATTGATTTTAATTGCTTCAATTGTTTTTGCATGTAGTTCCGCTAATGCGCAACGTGTGGGTTCTTCACCGGAATATATTAAAACATTAACGGCTGATTGGAAAGGCGAAAGATTTGCAGATGGCCGCCCTAAAGTTTCGGATGCTCTTTTATACCGCTTAAAAAATGTTGCGATGGAAGAAGCCTGGGGATATTTACGCGGCCAGGGTTATCAAAATCAGTATGAAGGAAATTGGCAAATAATCAATCCTGATAGTGTTATGACGGGACGTGTAGTTACTGCCCAATACATGCCACTGAGGCCAGACTTTGCAAAACTTATCAAGCAGGAAGGAATTTCTGAAGGCCGGGATTCATCAGGCGGTACTAATTCGTGGCCGATTAATGTTTTGCAACCAGGCGATGTATATGTTGCAGATGGTTATGGAAGAATTATTGATGGAACGCTTATCGGCTCTAACCTTGGCAATGCCATTTACGCCAATTCTCAAAATGGTGTAATATTCGATGCATCGGTAAGAGACATGGCTGGTCTTAAGGAAATCAAAGGATTTAACGGATGGATCCGCGGTGTTGATCCTTCCTATCTTCAACAGGAAATGCTTACTTCTATCAACGCTCCCATTCGCGTTGGTCGCGCCATTGTTTTGCCGGGCGATGTCGTACTCGCAAATCAATATGGAACAATTTTTATTCCGGCAAACCTTGTTGCCGAATTAGTCATATCTTCTGAAGTTACTGCATTGCGCGACCAGTTTGGTTTTCAACGTTTAAAAGAAAAAAAATATCTCGCGGGACAAATTGATAGTCGGTGGTCGGACGAGATAAGGAAAGATTTTGTGAACTGGATCAATAGTTACCCTGATAGTAAATTGCCTATGACCAGGAAAGAATTGAATGACTATCTCAAAGCACATAATTATAATGAGTGATAAAGTTTTTACAAAGCATTATTTAGTATCGATGAAATTATGAACAGGCTCCTTCTCAATAAAAATCCGGCGATTTTTCTTTTACCCTTCTTGTTCATTAGCGCCACAACTTTTGTTAATCCGCCTGATGCTGAAATAACAAATGGATTGATACATGCCCGCATTTATTTGCCGGATGCCGGCAATGGATATTATCGCGGATCGAGATTCGATTGGTCCGGCGTTATCCCTGAGCTTACCTGCGGTGGTCATTCTTATTATGGCCAATGGAATCCGGAATACGGTCCAAGAATTCATGATGCCATCATGGGGCCTGTAGAAGACTTTTTACCGGTTGGATTCAATGAAGCAAAACCTGGTGAAGCTTTTTTGAAAATAGGGATTGGCATCCTTGCAAAACCCGACACATCAGCCTATTCAATTGTACCGCCTTATGAAATTCTTAATGGAGGAGTATGGAAAGTTAAAACTAATCAAGCCAGTATTGAATTTCAACATACGCTTAATGACACTGCCTATTCTTATGTTTATAAAAAAATAATTGAATTAATAAAAGGCAAACCTGAAATGGTTCTATCCCATACTTTCAAAAACACCGGACAAAAAGTTATTGAAACTACAGTGTACGATCATAATTTTTTCATGCTTGACAGCCAATCAACCCGGGCTGGATTTAAGATTACCGTACCATTTAATATTAACACCGCGGGAAATAATGAGGATCTTGCCATTATCGATAAGAATCAACTCATCTTTAAAAAAGAATTGGCAAATAATGAACATGTCTATTATGGCGATTTACCTGGCTATAGTGACAATTCAAAAGACTACGATATAAAAGTTGAAAATCAAAACACTGGCGCCGCTGCAGAAATTACCTGTGATAGGCCTTTAGCGAAATTAGCATTCTGGTGTGCTTCAACTACTATTTGCCCAGAGCCATTTATTCATATTAAAGTAAATCCCGGAGAAACTTTTAGCTGGAAAATTTTTTATAGATATTATTCTCTCAAACAATAAGAAATAAAATATAGGTGAACCAAAAATTACTGCTCTTTATTCCGGGCATCCTCCTTATATTAAGTTGCAAACACAAAGAGGCTTCGATGCAACCAGGAAAAGACTACCCGGTTTACGGAGGTAATAAAGCTGGAAACCGGTATTCGCCATTGGATCAAATAAATGCAGGTAATGTAAAAAAGTTACAAATAGCATGGCAGTATAACGCCGCTGAAAGTCCTGATACCACCGCTTCAAAACCACAAAGACCGAAACAGATACAATGCCAGCCAATTGAAATTAATGGTGTGCTATATGGCACTACTTCAGACCTTAAGTTATTTGCGATCAATGCGGCATCAGGAAAACAAATTTGGAAATTTGAACCTTCCAAAGATGGGAAGAGATACATGATGATTAACGTAAACAGGGGTGTTTCCTATTGGCAAAATGGTAATGATAAGCGAATTCTTTACAGTGTAGGTGCCAGCTTGTATTGTATAAATGCTGATGATGGAAAATTAATTTCCACCTTTGGCAAAAATGGTGCCGTCGACCTTCATGAAGGTCTTGCGCCAGATGCAGATCATGATGTAAGCGAGCTTTCAGTATCGTGCAATACGCCAGGTATTGTTTCCAAAAATCTTTTGATTGTTGGTTCTGCAGTCTCCGAATCGGGAGATGCTGCGCCAGGTAGTGTAAGGGCCTTCGACATTATAACTGGTAAATTGCGATGGGTTTTCCATACGGTTCCGCATCCCGGCGAAATTGGCTATGATACATGGCCAAAAGATGCGTGGAAAAGTATTGGGGCAGCCAATAATTGGAGCGGCTTAACGCTCGATGAAAAAAGAGGCGTTGTATACTTTGGAACAGGTTCGCCTGCTTCTGATTTTTATGGTGGCAATCGCCAAGGCATGAATCTTTTCTCGGACTGTATTGTAGCACTCGATGCCGCAAGTGGTAAATTAAAGTGGTATTATCAAACAGTTCATCATGATCTTTGGGATCGCGACCTCCCGTGCCCGCCAAATCTTTGCACCATTCAACATAACGGTAAAGTCGTAGACGTAGTTGTTCAGTCTACTAAAGATGGTGTTATTTATGTGCTGGATCGGGACAGTGGTAAATCGATATTTCCGGTTGAAGAACGGCCGGTACCAACTGATGGCCTGCCGGGCGAACATCCCTGGCCGGTACAGAACTATCCTGTTAAACCATTGCCACTTTCACACCAGGTTTTTACTGAAGCAGACATCACCGATCTTTCGCCGGAGTCGCATGCTTTTGTTTTAGACCAATACAACAAGTATAAAACCAATAATAAATTTACGCCGCCAAATATAAGGGGCATTTTACTTTTTGGCTATAGCGGCGGTGCCGAATGGGGCGGCAGTGCGGTAAGCCCTGATGGTGTGCTGTATCAAAATTCAAACGACGATCCGTGGATAACGCAACTTACGGACACGGCGACACGAAATAAAGAATTTACTTCCCTTTCAACCGGCAATATTCTTTACTTAATGAATTGTGCCGCTTGTCATGGTCAGGACAGAAAAGGCGTTGGCACAGAATTTCCTAACCTGGTTAACATCGGAAAGAAACGAACGATAAACGACATTCAAAAAATTCTAAAAACCGGCGGAGGCAGAATGCCTTCATTCCAAAGGCTATCGGACGAAGAGCGGACAGCCATTGCACATTATTTATTGAATTTACCCTCTAATATTAAATCACCGGCTTTCAGCGAACACAGTACAACAGTGCCATCTCCGGATGTAAGAAATAAAGAGTTTGGATTTAAGCCGGCTTACGTAAATAAAGTTTGGAAGAAATTGACCGATCAAAATGGCTATCCGGGAATTAAACCACCGTGGGGCACGCTAAATGCTATCGATCTTAACACAGGAGATTATTTATGGAGAGTTCCCCTGGGCGAATATCCTGAATTGACTAAGAAAGGAATTCCGATAACGGGCAGTGAAAATTATGGTGGCCCTTTGGTTACTGCAGGAGGCCTTGTATTTATTGCGGCAACCCAGGATGAGAAGTTCAGGGCTTTTGATAGAAAAACAGGAAAGGTTGTGTGGGAATACCAATTACCGGCAGGTGGTTTTGCAACTCCCATAACTTATGAAGTTGGCGGTAAGCAGTATATTGTGATAGCTGCTGGCGGCGCGAGAGGTGGCAAGGCAGGAGGAAACTATGTCGCCTTCACATTAAAATGATTTTTTTTGCGACAATGTTAAGTTTGATATTAAACCAGGTTGACTCGTATGCGTCTGTGCCATCCCGTTAGTAAAGTGACAAATAATAAAATTGAAACGTTCACTATAAAAAAATAAACCAATGATCATAGATGATTTATTAAACGCCGAAAAATACTTTTGTATTCATCCCTTATTTTCAAAGGCCTTTGAGCACATTAGGTCGCAAAATCTTGAAACCATTGAAGTGAGCAAATATGAAATTGATGGTGATCTGCTGAAAGCAATCGTTTCAGATAAACCCGGGATGACTGCTGAGGAATCTGCCGCAAAATTCGAATGTCATGATCAGCACATTGACATACAACTTTGCATAAATGGAACAGAGCAAATAGGCTGGAAACCCAGGCAGAAGTGCATTCAACCGAAAGGAGATTATAACCCGGAAAAGGATGTGTTATTTTATAATGATGCTCCCGAGATGTATTTTCAATTAACCAATAATCAGTTTGCTATCTTTTTCCCTGAAGATGTACATGCGCCAATGATCGGGAAGGAGCACATTAAGAAAATGGTGATAAAAGTGAAAATATAATTATTTGAGCTAAAAAAATCGATTATCACGTAATAACGTGATAATCGATTTTATCACACTTTTACGTGATATTATTTTCGGTAATGTGGACAAAAATAGTTGGTGATTTTATTGATTTTAGGTTTGAACTTTATGTATCAGTTTGAAGAGGAAGCGGGCTCTGCTGAAGAGCAACCTGCCAGTAATAAAGCTGATGCTAAACGATAAAAAGGAGTTGATT
>NZ_JBMQQG010000019.1:0-10265 GCF_057362405.1 Ginsengibacter sp. | reverse complement strand
GTGGATTGCCCAAATCAAACCCATTAACAGACAAAGAAAACAATTTTACTTAACGATCATTAACGCAAGAATTAATTTGTAAAAGACGCTTCAGTAAATGTTACGGAGGTATTAACGCATTATGTCGGCAAAAATGTAATATGCAAAAAAGTAGGTGATCATTTTTTCGACATAACTTCAAATGCTTTTTCTTGCTTCTGAGTTTGGGTTGGTGTTCCGGATAAATCTTCAATGCCAGGAAGCCGAAGCGGCCGTTGTTAATTTCCTGGTATTATAGACTTGACCGGTGCTTTTATCTTCAAATTTTTCTTTAAAAATAAAATTTATTTAAGTTGTCCAATCTTTTAAAGCCGGTCGTTATTTGTTTTTAAACACTTAAAATGTAAACAAAATGAAAGATTTCTTATTAGTATTCAGAATGGACTACAGCGAAATGCCTAAAAGATCGCCTGAAGAAATGCAGGCAATGACGAAACGCTGGATGGATTGGATTGGCAGCATTGCTGCGCAAAACAAATTAACGGATCGTGGTAACCGTTTGGAACCTTCCGGAAAAGTAGTAAAACCAAATAATGTGATTGCCGACGGGCCTTACACCGAGATCAAAGAAACTATCGGTGGCTATTCTATCATCAAAGCCGGGTCGTTAGATGAGGCAACAGAAATTTCAAAAGGTTGCCCGGTATTTCTTAATGGCGGAAGCGTGGAAGTGAGAGAAATAAGCGCGATGTAAAACTGTATATCCCAATCTTTCGTTATAAAGAAATCAGTGCCCGGAAGATTGGGGTATTTTTTTTTGAAATTTAATTTGCTTTATGCACCAGGAGGAATTGATACCGCATTTATTCAGAACAGAATACCGTAAAATTGTTGTCGTGCTTTGCAGACTATTCGGTATTGAGCATATTGAAATTGCGGAAGATATTGCCAGTGATACTTTTCTTTCTGCATCCGAATTATGGGGCTTAAAAGGATTGCCTGAAAACCCGGTAGCCTGGCTGTATACCGTAGCAAAAAATAAGAGCAAAGATTATTTGAAACATCATTCCATCTTCTTACAAAAAGTTTCAAAAGAAATTACGTTTACCGCAGAAAGCACAACGCAAATCGACATTGATCTTTCTACAAAAAATATCAACGACAGCCAGCTTGCAATGATGTTTGTGGTTTGTCATCCCTGTAATCCAGTTGAAGCGCAAATAGGTTTGGCGCTGACCTTGCTTTGCGGGTTCGGAACGGACGAAATTGCCGGCGCCTTCCTTACCAACAAAGAAACAATTTATAAAAGACTACAGCGTGCCAAACAAAAACTACGCGACGAAAAAGTTGAAATAAAGCAACCTTCGCTGGCCGAAATTGATGAACGGTTACCGGCAGTTTTGATGACGCTGTATTTGCTTTTTAATGAAGGTTATTATTCTGCAAGCAATGACGCGGTGTTGCGAAAAGAGCTTTGCCTGGAAGCTATGCGACTTACGTACGTGCTGGCCGAAAATCAACAAACGAATAAACCAACAGTAAATGCATTACTGACATTAATGTGCTTTCAAGCCTCAAGATTTGATGCACGCATTAATGAACAAGGTGAACTTGTTTTGTATGGGGACCAGGATGCAAGTCTGTGGGATAACGAACTAATTGAACAAGGAAAATATTTTTTAGATGAAGCATCCCGGGGCAATACAATTTCAAAATATCATTTGGAAGCGGGCATTGCGTGTATGCATACCAGACAGGAAGACAGCAAAGAAAAATGGGAAAACATTTTGCAGTTATATAACCAGCTTCTCGTTATAGAATACTCGCCCGTTGCCGCATTGAACAGAACCTACGCATTTGCCAAAGCAAATGGAAAAAAAGAAGCCATTATAGAAGCAGAAAAAATTAATCTTACATCCAATCATTTATACCACTCACTTTTGGGCTGGTTATATACAGACGTCGATAATCAAAAAGCATTGCTTCATTTGCAAACCGCATGGCAACTTACCAAAACATCTAACGATAAAAAACTTATTGGAGATAAGATCAGGAAATTAACCGGTTAACAGCTCGTATCATGAGCAAGGATTTATTGTGTAAGTGAGCATACCGGTTAGGTTCCTGCCATGCGCAACTAACGGTTATGACTAAACTAAATAAAGTGACGGATTTACTCCGACTGCATATTTCCCACGATTTTTTTAGGATGCTTAATTATTTTAATTAATGCTGATTATTAGCAGACCCGGCTTATAAGGGTTGAGACATTACCATAACATTTTGCATCAAAACCCACATTCATACCTCGTCCATAATCTTTATCTAACACGGCGAATTTAATGGCAAAAAAGCCGGTCGCGTTTTCTTTTACCCACATATCGGTTGCCGGTACACGAAGCCAACCAAAAGTTTTATCGGAAGAATTGTTGCCGGCCCAATAATCTTTGGAAGCAAAGTGATTCCTTACGCCGGCCTGTCATTGGGATATACATTATAACCCGGGGAAATAGAATTTTACAGAGGAATTTTTTTCAAGACAACCTGGAATCCGCATAAAAAAATTCGTCAGTTTTGAATGGGATTTTATTTTAGCACTTTCACATGTTTTATTTTCATGGATATGGTACCGTCAACGTTCGGCCGAAACTCAAAGGAATTATTCAGGCAGACGTATCTTTCGTTGTTTTAAGTAAACCTATACCCGTAAAGAAAAATATTATGCCCAATATGGAGGAGACGGTAATCATTTTAAAATTGTGCGTCCCTTTTCCAGAATTCATAAAAAACACGGCGGCTATAATTAGTCCGATAATTCCGAGAACGGTTAGTATAATTCCAAACATTTTCTTTTCCATATTCTTTCACAATTATTGGATTGGGTAACACAATGATAGGGCCAAAGATTTTTAGATGGTGAAAAAACCATAGTATCATTGGCATAAAAGTGTTATCCCCATTGCAAGCGACAGGTTTTTGGGTTATCGATTACGAAAGCCTGGGTGAATTTGTTCGCGATGTTTCATTTAGGCAGATGCTTACCATTACGCCGGCTAAAAATATCACCGGCAGCTCCACCATTACCAGCTTAAAGAAACTTATTACGCTCATCTCATCCAATTTTTGCCTTAAAGATGCGTTTGTTACTGGAATTACTTTCGGATAACAAAGCGAGGCTAACATGTAGGGCTAATCGAAAAGCCTTAGGCCCGCAATACTTTTTATATAAACCAATGAGTATTTGAGGGCATGGCGTTTGATATGAATATGAAAACAAAAATTATGAAAATAAGTGTAATTAAACTAATGGGCTTGTTATTATTAGCGGGCTTTATTGCGACAGGATGTGAACGAACCTATTATGTCGGCACAGAACATCGCCACCATGATAACGGCCTTCATTTAGGTGATCGTCACAGTCACAACAAGCATAACAAGTATCGCCGGCGCGATTGATAATAAACGATTTTTGCCATGTTAGCATTCCAACAGCCCATGAAGGTACAACTAACGGTTAGGGTTAAACTAACGAAAGCAGGGAGAAGCATAATCATTTAAATTTATTGCGAAGTGACGGGTATCCGCATTATTCTTCTTTAATTTATCTTCCAGCATTTCTGCTGACTGCCGTAGCGCCCTTCCGTCCCTGTCGTCAAAATCATTCATGGCGAGGCCATCCGCTTCTGTCATGGCCTTCTCCGGCTCATCGAGGTAGAGGTAAATCTTGGCGAGGTTATAATAACTGGCGTACCGCATTTTCCGGTCTTCCTTGCTCGAAGTAACGTATTGTGTTTTCACCTTTTCAAAGTAATCGATTACGGGCTGCATTTTCCTTTTCACTTTATCCAGGGGTTCATCTTCATTCATCAATACGATGGCATTTTTGAAATCGTTCCATGCCCTCTGGTGATCGCCATATGATTTGTGACGCTTATTATTCAATATCCAAAGTATGTCATTCGCTCGCCTGACAGGATACCCGTATTGTGCATTCAGCAAGTTGTTAGCCTGAGCAATAATGCCCCCCGTAAGATTATTAACAAGGTTGGATCTTATTTCACCGATCTTATTATTAAAATAGCTGGTCGCATTTTCTGCCGAATTTGTCTCCGGGGTTTGATAGTTCCTGTTACTGTTCCGGTCATACAATACCTGGTTATCGACAATGGTATTTCCTTTATAATCATAAACCGACAACCTTGCTGCAAAAGAATAGTCCATCCTGGTGGAAAACCATGATTTTTTTATTTCATTGCCTTGTTTATCTTTTGATGTTTGTATTCTCTCCATAGTTTCCGGCTTTTCAAAAACAAGGTCATCCAGCATTAACAGGATGGTGATGTGGCCCATGCCATCTACCTTTTTTAACCCTTCGATCTGGATGCCACCGGCAAGGCTTGCAGCTGTATATCCGAGGCCCAGTGAAGGGGATGCTTCCAGCCGGATGTTATAGGTCTTATATGCTTCCGGCAAGGGATTCTCCGGGAAATCGCGGTAGGACACGGTGAAATTAAATCGGTCGAGATCCACCCGCTGGGCATAAAGCATTGAAATGGAAAGCGTGAGCGTTAAAGCGGCAACAAGTTTTTTCATTAGTCATCAGATTGTTATTGTTTCAGAACGGTCAAAACGCGAAAAAATTATATGCACACCTTTACTGAAATGATCCACGCATGGGTGGCATAGTCTTTCAGACCTTCAAAACAATTAAACAATCACGAAGTATTTTCCCACGGCAACTAGCCGTTTGAAATAAATAAGTACCGCCACACCTGGAGTGTACCAGGACAGCCACATTTGCTCTTTATATTTTTAAGCAAATTCTACCATCCATTCAATACCATATTTATCCCTAAACATAGCAAAATAGGTACCCCATGGACTGTCCCCAATAGGCATTTCAACAGTTCCGCCTGCTGAGAGCCCGTTAAATAATTTGTCCGCTTCTTCACGACTTTCTGCAGTAACAAATATCTTAGACCTGTTTTCATTTTCATTTACGCGTCCCAAAAAATCCGGAACATCATTCGCCATTAAAATACTATTACCGATTGGTAAAGCAATGTGCATTATCTTATTTGCTTCACTTTCTGCTATTGGATGTTCAGGAGTTGATAAATCTTTGAAGCGTATAATTTTTGTGAACGCTCCGCCAAATACAGATTTGTAAAAATTGAATGCTTCTTCGGCATTTCCATTGAAGTTGATGTGAGGATTGATAAGTGCCATAAATTTTTGTTTTTTATATTGTTTACTTTCTGATGTTTTATTTACTTTAATTCTTCGCAGCTATAGTTGTGCCTCCTTAACAAATTAATTATTTTCAAAACGATATTTTCTTCGCTGTCAACACGCAAAATTTTATCGACATCTTCAAGGTCAAAATTCCATTTTGCGTTGGGCAATATTTTGTCAACATGCGGTTTAAGTTCCTTTGCCTGCATTTTAGTTCTGACAGATGTTTTGAAAACGAAAATCATTTTTGCGATAAGGTTGCCAATAAATTTTCCAGGTTGTTCAATGACATTTTCATTCCCTTCGTGAAGCCGTCAAGTATTCTCTCCAATCTTTCGAGGGATTCGTTATAAATAGTGATGCTCACTTTGGTTGTACCGTTTTGCTGGCTGAACGTATGATCCCATTCAGAACCCGGTAATTGAGGGTTTTCATCTTTGTCAGCAAAAGCATTGTACATTTTAAAATTGGTCTTTGGAGTAATGGAAGTGTATTCCTGTATTGCCCAATGTTCTTGTCCGTCGGGGCTTACCATTGCATAAAATCTTTTGCCGCCAACTTTAAAATCCTGGTATTTTGTTTTGGCTGTCATTGGTTTGGGTGGCAGCCATTGGTCTAATAGTTCTGCTTTGGTAAAAGCATCCCATACCAGTGAAAGTTCAGCGTCAAATTCCCTGGTGATGTATACCGTTTTTGCTGCTTTGTCAACGGTAAAATCAAATACTAAAGTGTTGCTCATTTTTTTTGTTTTTTTATTGTTGATAATACATTGTCAAGTTGATTGAACCGGGTTTCCCAAATTTTCCTGTATTGGCTAAGCCATTTATCAATCTCTTTCATCTTTTCAATTTCAAGAGAGTAATAAATTTCCCTGCCACGTTGTTCTTGTTTTGCTAATTCGCATTCTGTCAAAATGCGAAGGTGTTTTGAAACAGCTTGTCTCGTAGTATTGAAATTTTCGGCAATGGCGTTTGGTGTCATTGCCTGCAATGCAATTAAGGCTATAATAGCCCGCCTTGTCGGGTCGGCTATGGCCTGAAAAATGTCTCTCCTCATTTGTTTTATTTATTTAATGAAACTAATCGGTTGCAAATATATGCGCAACGTTTCGGTTTCGCAAATTTTTATGCAATTATTTTTCCGTACTGCTCAAAAGCTATTTTTAAGTTGTCTATTCGGGGGCGGGCCGATTTACAATGCGTAGGACAATTAGGGTATAAACGAAGTGAAGCGACAGAGAACTTCGGTTTAAGCCTGAGTTGGCTGAAGTGCTACTGCCGGAGCGAAGTCTCAGTCCCATATCGTATTGCCGCTTCAAGTATATCAATATTTATATCTTTCAGCGTTTTGAACTTAATGCAATATCCGCTCACGCTGGCCTTTCCTATTTTTTTTCCATACGTTTTGGCTAAGTATGTCTTATCCTTTATACCAAGAATATAGACTGATATCCCGGTCGTGTTTGCACTCATACCAATTTGATAAAAGTCTCTTGCTGTTCCATCAGCATATTGTATAGTGTGAAGCCCATATCCAATATTGGGATTAGAAACAGTTTTATTTTCATTGTTCTTACCATCAAGGAACCATAATTTACATGCTGGCATTATTTGCAGAATTATGCGGTTTAACGCTTGCATGTCACTACGTTTTGGTTCAGGCTGGTTGGCAATATACTTTTTGATTTGTTCTTGTACGTTCATATAAGAGATTAAATTACGGGATGCTGCTAAATTTATAAATAAGAGTTTATTTTTTATTCTATTGCCTGGTATTTTTAGTCGGCAGGAACTGCTGTTGATTAAACAAAGCTCATGAAATGCACGTCAGGGCCATCTTTGCAGCAGCTGCTCCCACCCTATTCTTTCAACTTCGTCGTTATAACCGTAAGAGTGAATGATTAGTCCCGTTTGTTATAATGATAGCCATTTATTTTTTTCTGGCAGAGAAAAAACGTAAGCAGTCTTATTCTTTTTCCGGCATTTGTTTGTGGTTACTTTTAAAATGCTATAACCAGTATTTTTCAGCCGTGCAAATAAATCATCTTATAGTATCTAAATAATCCCGCCCCAGTTGAGTAGTGTATAGCGAAATATAATTTTTTCCCTTATCGTTCTTAAAAACCCGGGAGGTTAATAATCTTCTTTTTAATAAACCTGCCACGTATTTGACAGTTGCCGGGTTCGGCGCCATGTTCATCAATTCCCTTTCGTGGCAATCCATAAGGCATTCTATCATCCCTTTGGATAAAGGCTTTATGTTGTTAAACTGAACTTTCACAATGCTCGCTTAAGATCAAAAAAAATACCAAAAAAGGTATTTCTAAAAAATTCAATGAAAAATCCGGCTCCGCCTTTCACACTTTGTAGAACAAAATATTTTTACCGGGTTCGGCAGCCGTATATTACGTGGCATCACATTTGACAACTGTTTTTTTAAACAATTTAAATAATCGTTTTACAAAAGCATAACCTATGTAAAACAAAAAACTATTAACATGAAAAAGATATTTGCAGCCCTTTTTATTACTGTATTAACTACAGGCGCTTTTGCACAGGCTGACTCAACCATGGGCAAAATGCATAAAATGAAATCGGGAGAAATGATGAAAGGAGATTGTGTAATGATGAAAGATGGCAAAATGATGGTGATGAAAAATGGCCAAACTATGGATATGGACAAGGACATGACCATGAACAACGGAACCATTGTAATGCAGGATGGCACGGTAAAAATGAAGGACGGTACCACTACGATGATGAAAGACGGCGACTGTATTTTCATGAATGGAAAAATGAGTAAGATGAGTATGGATAAAATGAAAATGAATACAGTTAAAAGTGATTCGCTGGTGAATTAGGAAAGCATCCAATAGTCTTCATTATTAAACAGAATATAGTTTTCAGTGGATACAAAGTGTGAGGCCCGGATTTTCCATCCGGGCTTTTTCTATTAACCGTGTTAACAGCCTTAGCAAAAGTTAAGTATCAACGGCCAAATCATGCAACTACCTGCCTTGCCCTTAACAAATAATAATATGCGGCTCGTTAATTGTGGGAGGAAATCGTGTATCTCATATCTTATTTTAGTGGCCTTCTTTGCTTGTGGAGACAAAAATCTTTAGTTGATAATTGAAACGACTGTAGAGGATTTTCTATATCATGATAGTAAATGAACTAAAACAAACAGTCTTTGTTAATTGGCTCACAAAAACGTATTGGTGCTCCTGATTAGTCTAACTTCAAGGAAATAGTAAGACTATCACTTAAAAAAGCTTATGCCCGGATAGTTTATTTATTACACTATCAAATAAAAAAGCCAGGTTCGATCTGATAAAATTACCGGTCTATTTTTCACACATACCCGGTTAACGCCGGGTAAACCTTAGAACGATCTGTTATTCATCAAAGACGGATAACAATAAATAAAATGCCAGAGGAAACATTAGCGGATGACTCTTTAGCACAAAAGTTGAACTATGAAGAGCTGATTAACAGCCTTGATGAATTGATATGGAGTGTGAGCAGTGATTTTAAGCTTATAGCAGCAAATAGTGCTTTTATAGAAAGCATGAAAGTGTTTACAGGCGTTACTGTTAAGCCCGGCGATGATCTTTTAATGAGAGATGTTTTTCAGGATGATTATTTATTTTTCTGGAAGGATGCTTATAATAAAGCCTTAATAGGTGAGTCTCTTAAAAAAGACATATATACACCGGCAATCTCAAACAGGCCGGAGTCATGGACGGAAACAAGTTTTAATCCTATCAATAAAGATGGAAAAATTATCGCAGTAGCATGTTATTCACGGGACATAACCGAAAAGAAATCTAAGGAAGAACTGCTGATAAAAAGCGAATCACGGCTGGCAGAAGCACAGGCCGTAGCGAAGGTGGGTAGTTGGGAAACCGATCTGTCAAATCACAATGTAATATGGTCGACTGAAACGTTCCGGATATTTGAACTTGACCCGTCTGAATTTAAATCATCTCATCCGGGTTTTCTTGAATTTGTTCACCCTGATGACCGTGCAAAAGTTGGTAAAGCATTTGCGGATTCGCTTGAAGGCAGTGCTGATAATGCAATTGAGCATCGGATTATAACAACTGGTGGTAATATAAAATCGGTAGAAGAGCGCTGGCGCATTATTCGTGATGATAAAAAAAATCCGGTTCGTGCAATTGGTACCTGCCACGATATCACAGAACGCAAAAATGCTGAAAGCAAAATAAGGACCGGTGCTCACGCACTTCAAAAAACATTGAATGATATCAATAAAATAATGGATTCATCCTTAGATGTTATTTGTGTTGTTGATGTTAATGGTTATTTTAAAAAAGTTAGTGCGGCTTGCGAAGTTGTATTTGGGTACAAGGCTGAAGAACTTGTTGGCAAATTAATTTTTGATTTTGTTTATCCCGAAGATCGCGATAAAACCAAGCTATCGGCAGAAAGGGTTATGATCGGCGATAATACGCCCAACTTCACCAACAGGTATGTACGTAAAGATGGTTCGTTGGTACATATTGAGTGGTCGGCCAGCTGGCATGCCAACGATAAAATGAGGTATGGCATAGCAAGGGATGTTACTTACCGGAAACTTGCTGAAGCGCAGTTGACGGAATTACATGAAAGCATCAGGAAGCAATCAAAAAAACTTTCGGAATCCAACGAAGAACTGGAACGTTTTGCCTACGTTGCTTCACACGACCTGCAGGAACCATTAAGGATGGTTACCAGTTTTTTGCAGTTGCTCAAAAAAAAGTATGACCACCAACTGGATGATACTGCACAGAAATACATAAGTTTCGCAGTTGATGGAGCAGAAAGGATGAAGATCTTAATACTTGACCTGCTTGAATTTTCAAGAATCAGTTCTTTAAAAGCGGAACATACCGTTATCGATTTAAGGGAGGTAGTTACAAGAACATGCACGGCATTAAAGTCTGTTATAGAGGAATCGCAGACCACAATAAATATTTCCCCTCTTCCAAAGGTTTGCGGAAACGAATCGCAGCTTTTGCAGTTGTTTCAAAATCTCATCAGTAATGC
>NZ_JBMQQG010000018.1:0-31679 GCF_057362405.1 Ginsengibacter sp. | reverse complement strand
TATTCCGACTGGAACAAGCTTTCATCAAGAAACGACTGGGGTTTATTCGTTCATACATTCGCCACACTGGTGCCTCCGGCAGAATTCGGAAAAAGCCATCCGGAGTACTATTCTTTAAGAAATGGAGAACGAAAGCCGGCTACGCAGTTATGCTTATCAAACCAGGAAGTTGCCGATGTACTCATCGCCAATTTGAAAAAGAAGATTGCAGAGAAACCGGAGGCAACTTATTGGTCCGTTAGTCAGAATGATAACGACCAATATTGCCAGTGCGATAATTGCAAAGCGCTCAATGAAAAATATGGTGGCGTTCCAAGTGGCTCTATAATTTATTTCGTTAATAAAGTGGCTAAGGCTATTCCCGATAAAATTATATCAACGCTCGCTTATTGGTATACACGCAAAGCGCCGCAAAATATCAAAATAGAACCCAATGTCAATATTATGCTATGCAATATCGAGAGCAGAAGACAGGCTCCGGTTTATGAGACCGATCCGGCATTTTCAAAAGATTTGAAAGACTGGGGAGCCTTAACAAATGATATTCTCATCTGGGATTATAACATTCAGTTTACTAATTTTTTTGATCCTTTCCCAAACCTGTACACGCTAAAGCCAAACATTAAGTTTTATACGGACAATCATGTGAACGCTTTATTTATGCAGGCAAACAACGAACCTGCGGCAGAAATGGCTTTATTGCGTGGATACCTCATCAGCAAACTAATGTGGAAGCCAGATGCCGATGATAAAATGATTATCGATGAATTTCTTCATAATTATTACGGCGCCGCCGGACCATACATTCGCCGGTATATTGACGTCATGCATGAGTCTTTGGTGAAAAGCGGTATGCAGCTAAATATTTTTGGCGATCCCTTTGATGCAAAAGATGCGTACTTATCGGCTGAGATGATGCCGCAATACAATCAATTGTTTGATGATGCCGAGAAAGCAGTAAGCAATGATTCCGAATTATTGAGACGCACGCGGATCGCCCGTTTACCTATAATGTACGCAGCCATACAGATTGGCAGAACAGAAATTGATACACCGCGAAGTTTGTACCAGCGTGATGCTAACGGTATCGTTACAGGTAAACCCGAAATGAAAGCACTCGTGAACCGTTTTGTGGAAAGATGCGTACACGAAAAAGTAAAATTGGTGAGAGAGCGCAGCGGCAGCCCGGAACATTTCCTCGAAGCTTATAATCGCATATTTACAAAAATGGAAGAAACCGGTAAGGCTAAATCATTTAAAAAAATAATCATGCCAATTACCAGTCCTGCACCTAAGTCCAGGGGGGTCGATAGCCTTACCGACGGAATCTTTGCATCCTACGAATCCTGGCAGTCGCCTGATCCTAACTGGGTTTATTATACCGGAAATCACATGGACTTTATACTTGATTTGGGTGAAGTGATGCCCGTTAGTTCTGTGAATATGGACTTTCTGAACCCGCAGGCCCAACCCGACTGGCATCTGATGGCTTTGCCTGTATTTGTCACCTATGCCACATCGTTAGATGGAGAAAAATACAGCGACATTATCCGGGTTGATAATCCGAATAATCCTAACCCAGCGGAAAATCCCGACATCAGTAAAATTTCAATCCACTCGTTTCAAACAAATTTCACTGGTTCTGCACGATACCTAAAAGTTCATGCAGAAAGCTTGTTGAAGGCGCCGTCATGGCACATCCGTGCGGGACAACCAATGTCTGTCTATACGGATGAGATTGTGGTAATGTGAGTTGAAAAATTACAAAAAATGGAAGTCTGACTGGCAAAGCTCTGCGTAAGTATCGTTATTAAAAATGCTACGAATTGGGTGGTAATATTCTTTACGAAATATCCGGGAGCATTGAGCCCTATACCCGCTGAAAAATCAGCGTTTTATTAGTAGTCGATATCATAAGGTTACCATTACTGTCAAAATGATAAGCAAATGCACTACAAATATTTGCAACAAATTCACTACCCCAGGGTGTTTCCCAAAGTTTGGTAATATATAACGCGGGAATGGTTAGTAATTGATTATTTCCAGTGATGTAGCCGCTTTGCGAAATAATGTTGGTAGGTGTATTCCCAACTATTACTCCGGAGACATTACCTGTTGCAGTAAAGGTAATTATAACATCACCCGGCAGGTCAGCAGGTTTGGTTATTGACGATCCCGAACTAATGTCTTCTACTTCAATCATCCTCCACGTGCCCTGTAAAATGGAAGGAACAGATTCAACAGAATAATCCTTACGGCATGAAAAGAATGCAAGACTTATAAAAGCAATAAAAGGAACAATTTGTTTCATAAAAAGTGATTACATTATTGATTGCTTTTGTATTCAAAACGCTGCATTGAGCGAACTTTTCCCGTGCCAGTGGTGAAGAAGAAAGTTTAGATCTTACGAGCATCTATTTAACCGGGTGATCGCCACCAGGTGAAAGTACCGTGCCTGGCTAAACGGCCCTGTCTGTGCAAAATTACACCTGTTAATTATTTGCATCGCTATTATAATAACCCAGGAAACTTACAATGTCAGATGGAGATTTTAATTTGTTTTGATTCTTTTTCAGCCAATCAACAGAAGATGCGGGAGGATGTATGATTGAAAATATGGCATCTTTGTTATTTCCTTTAACCTCGGAAAGTTTACCATTAAAATAAAGGTAGTAGATGGCTTTAGTAACGTAGTTCCAATCTGTTGTGCCGGAGATGGGATCAAATGGTGGCTTAAAAAGCGTAACGCGATACTTCTTCACGAGCTGGGCCTTTCCCGCGTTCAGCACCTCGTAATAATGATAAGCATTATCATCTTCTGTTTTTAAGTAAACAAAATTGCCAAGTACGATTGTTGTATCCTGTGTTTTAAAAAACGTAATTCCTTTTACCAATCCCTTACTTGCAATCATAACGACGCTATCCCCAGCAGTATAGTACACATCATCTTTATACAAGTTTAGTTTAACCTTTAAATGAAGAATTTTAAAATTATCTGAATATAAAAACGCTGTTCTCCAGTCCTCATCCCAAAAGGGATTTCCACGTATATCGGCTCTATTCTCATCTTTTACGCCGCCTTGCGAAAGCAGTGCCGTAGCGTTAGTACTCACCCCGCTATAGACGCCTGTATTTCCCGGATAGAGTTCCTGGTATTGACCAAATAACGACGAAGTTAGTGTTGCAAAAAATAAGGTTAGAAGAAGCGACAATTTCATTCGGTACAATGGTTATGATTGTAATATACCAATATTTGTTGATGCATAATTTATAACCCACCCGGGAATCTAATTACGAACTTTACGGGCGTTCGTTCAGTTGCACCCATTTTCAGTTAAATTAATTTAATTTAGCAAACAACATCCTGCCCGTTTATTTTTATCCAACTCATGACATCAAACAAAATAAGTTCCCCTTTAATCAAACCTTTGCGCACAATTCTCCTTTTTCTTTTTGTATCGGCATTGCAGCAAAATTCTTATGCGCAAATAAAAAATGTTTGGGCATTAGGTGATGGAGAAAAAGTTTTTCGTAATGATCACAATCACCCCGACAAGAATGGAAATTATATTTGGGACGGAAAGACGATTCATTTGAAAGGACTCTATAATGAAGTATTGGCCTTCCAGGTGATTGCAGAAACCGGCGATAGCGCAGTAAACGGAATCGAATTATCTGTTGGTGCATTGTTGAATAAATCTTCCGGCGATGTAATTAGCGCCAATACGCTAAAGTATGGACCTGCAGGAACGATCGAAATTTTTACAGAACATTATTTGCAAGTAAAAGATTCCACACCACCAAATTGGTATTACGGTTCACCGGCTGCTGCCCCTAAGAAAATGAAAGGCTGGATTCCGGATGCTTTGATACCAACCGATGCAACGCCGGGCCTTGGAGGCTTTCCTATTGATATCGGTGCCAATGAAAACCAGGGATTTTGGGTAGATGTTTATTTACCCCGCGACCAGAAAAACTTTACTAACGGTGTATATGAAACGAAAGTTCAGCTATGGCAACAGGGAAAAATTATTAAAGAAATTCCTTTGGAAGTTACTTTACTGCCCGAATATTTGCCCGATACTAACGTGGCTAACGTCTGGCTTTACACCGGGGACGTTTATAAATACTATCCCGGTTTATCGAAGCAAGAGGTAGATAAGATGCTTAAGTTTGAAGGACACAGGCACAGGATAGAAGTTGTTGGTGGATTTGATGTGAATCAAACTGCGTTTAGCCGTGACAGTATGGATCATTATAAACCGTGGCTTGATGGTTCTGCTTATACTCCCGCCAATGGTTATCATGGTGCAGGAGAAGGAATTGGCGAAAATATTTTTCCGATCGGCATGTATGCTGCACCTGTTATGGGAAATACAAAAGAACAAGTGCAACAACAGTCAGATCTCTGGGTAGACTGGTTTAAAAAGAATGCGCCGAAGACTATTTATTTTTGGTACATAATCGACGAGCCTGATTCTACAAAGTATGCATGGATCAAAGAAAGATCCGGATGGGTTAAAAGCAACCCGGGAGTTGGAAAATACATGCCTGTTTATACAACCACGGCTTATAAAAAAGAACTCACCGGTGCTATTGACATCTGGGCCGGCTACGACGGCGTTGATCTCAATGTATTGCCTTCGATCAGGAAGAATGGAGGCGACCATTGGTTTTACAACGGCAACCGTCCCCGTTATGGCTCGGTAATACTAGAGGCAACTGCTGTAGATTTCAGGGTTAACGGCTGGATATTATATAAATATGGAATTAATACATGGTTTATCTGGAACGGCACTCATTGGCAACATAATGGCCAGGGCCCTAAACGACATTTACATCAGAATATATTTGCGAATCCGCTTACCTTCATCAACGAGAATATGGAATATGGCAATGGTGATGGTATTATATTTTACCCGGGCCATATGCCTTTTTACCCCGAAGAAGACCGGGGACTCAACAGGTTAATTCCTTCCATCCGTTTAAACAATATCAGGAGAGGGCAACAGGATGCACTGATCATGGAGATGGCTGAAAAAAAAGCTGGCCGGGCAAAAGTGATCAGCCTGATCAATAAGGTAGTACCAAAAGCCATGAGCGAAGTTTCTATGAAAGATGCGGTGCAATGGTCGCAAAGAGGAGATGACTATGATAAGGTTCGTGACGAATTGTTGAAGTTGTTGTAAATTGTTTAAGCTAATGGTGATGAACATTATTAGGGCCTTTCGGATGCAGCAGAGCGATAGACAGCGCCAGTGACCCGGTTTAACCTAAGCATTTTGCCCGGATAACCAGAAGGGAGCGCCAGCAGCAAGACAACTAAGAATTCAGCATTACTGTAAAATTCCAAAGTTCACATGAGCAAAAAGACGTAAGTTGTGTTATCCCGTTTTACAAATGAACCCTGTGCTTAATTATAAGATCTTATACGTTCTCCTCATTTCCCTGCTTCCCTTTTCTGTTGCGGCTTTCGGGGTGCTTACCCACGAAGCTATTGTTGACGCTTCCTGGGATGTTTCCATAGTGCCTTTATTAAAAGAAAAGTACCCGGCCTCAACAGGGGATGAGTTGAAGGAAGCACATGCTTATGCCTACGGAGGCGCCGTAGCTCCTGATATGGGCTATTACCCGTTCGGCAGCAAAATGTTTACTAATCTCGTGCATTATGTTCGCAGCGGCGATATGGTAGATGCATTATTAAAAGATGCCACAAACCTCAACGAATATGCTTTTGCGTTAGGATTTCTTTCGCATTACGAAGCTGACAACTTTGGCCATCCTATTGCAACGAACCGCAGTGTGCCCTTGCTATATCCAAAACTCAGAAAAAAATTTGGAAACTTTGTCACTTATGCAGATAACAGAATTGCTCATATGCGAATGGAATTTGGATTTGATGTACTGGAAGTTGCAAAGGGCAACTATGCCTCACAAGCCTACCACGATTTCATTGGGTTCAAAGTAGATACCGTCGTATTGTCTAAAGCTTTCTTTGAAACGTACGGGTTAAGTCTTAACGAAGTATTTAATAATCATTTTAATTTAGCGGTGGAAACATTCAGGTGGGTCGTGGCCAACATATTTCCGATAATAACAAAATCAGCCTGGTCGGCGAAGAAAAAAACCATTGACACAAAAAATAACGGAGCAACAAGCACCCACTTTAAATATAAAATGCACCAAAAACAGTATGATAAGCAATATGGCAAAGGATATAAGCGGCCAGGATTTTCTGCAAAATTGTTATCCTTTCTGATTCGTGCTTTGCCAAAGGTTGGGCCTTTAAGAGCTTTAAGATTTAAATCGCCAACGCCCGACGCAGAAAAACTATTTGTACAAAGTTTTGATACCATATTGCTCCACTATGCTGTTAATCTAAAACGCCTGAAGACTGCAGATATACAGGAAAAAGATGTGGACTATGATACCGGGCGACCAACTTCCGATTGTGAATATAGCCTGGCAGACCAAACCTACTGCGACTGGCTGCTTACGCTCGAAGATGATAAATTTACAAATGTTACAAACTCCATAAAGCTAAATATTGTAAACTACTTTCATCTTTCCAACGGTGTTACCAATAAACACTATTCCAAAGAATGCGCAAAATTCAATATTGCCTGCAATGAGATTAGCAGATTAAGAGTTAGTGATTAGCCCACAAAACGGCCCTCATAACGGATAAAGCTATTCGAAATACTATGGAACTTGTTTTTGCGCTGACTGTTTGCCCGCCTCAACAATTGACCGGGATATTTAATAAAATATTGCTGTAACTTAGTTTAGCATCCCATAAATTCTACTTTAAAAACTTTATTTCACGTTCTTAAAAATTACAGCTATGATCATTGTACATGATTCATTTATCTGCAAGCCGGGTAATGCATCCAAAGTTGCCAAAATGTTTAAAGAAGTAATGGTGGATAATACCGAATTGGTTAACATTCTGACCGACATGACAGGTGAATATAACCGGGTAATAATGGTGACCAAATATGAAAGCCTTACTGCTTATGAGCAAAGCTTTCAGAAGTACATGCAGGACAGCGAAGAAATGAAAAAGATGAAAGAAAAAATGCAGGGCTACCATGATATGTATCTCACAGGTTCAAGGGAAATTTACCAGGTTTGGTAAAACCTCATTCCCTGCCCTTATATGTTGCAAGCGACGGTGACCGCCTGAAGTAAAGCTGTGCCTTAAAGAACAATAAGATATCTCTATTCAATAGCTCTGAACATTTAAAATTGTACGGAGCTGAAAGAGTATTTTATTTAATCAACCCCAAAACAGCTTGCCGTTGTCCAGCAGGAAAATTTGCCACTTTAGACTGAGGGCAGCTCTTTTTCGTAAAAAAGGTCCTATCAATATATTTCGACCCAGGCCATCACTGACCCAATATGCTAGCAGGATTTATCCTTTTGATAAAACTAACCTCTTTACCGGCATCGGACAATAGGGAAAATGACGCAGAAGAATTCTCTTTTATATTAATAGCGCCTGATGAACCGCCTCTTCTTTTACTTTAACAAGATGGATTTTAAATTTGCAACTCTCTAAAGGCCAATGGATACCATCTGGACTGTTTCCTTTAAAAATATTAACAAAGTAAACGCGGCACGGTTATCGAAACTACTAAGGCAGCAATAAATAAATATTGCGATTGACTTTGCCCTCTGATGAAACTATCTTTTTAAATAATATAAATCATTTCACTAAAAATCAAAATCATGAGCACTTCAAATTTCCCAACACCTGTAAGCGAAAGCCCGGAACCGCGTAAAAATTTCAAGAATCTTATTATTGGAGTTTTAGCAGTTGCACTCGTTGGTACCGGGGCATTTTTAATAGTTGATAAAAACAAGACAGGAGACACTATTCAAAAACAGCAAACAGAAATAGCAACAGTAACTGATCAAAAAAGTGACGTACAAAGAAGCTTTGATGCATCGCTGTCACGCCTGGATTCTATGTCAACTCTTAACACCAGTTTACAAGGCAAACTCACAGAAGATAAGGCTGCAATTGCCAAAACAAAAAATGAGATTCGCAGCATACTGAACAAGAAAAATGCAACTGCCGCTGAATTGTCAAAAGCAAGGTTTCTTATTGCCAGCCTCAACGACAAAATTACAGGCATGGAACAACAAGTAGCACAGTTAACGCAGGACAACCAGAATTTGACACAGGATAAAGTGGCGTTAACACAGGATAAGGCAAAATTGACCGATGATCTTACAATTACCACCGCAACAAAAGACAGCCTTGTACAAAAAGTGGATGTTGCGTCTACCTTAAATGCCAACAATATTAGCATTACACCGGTTGACATTAAGCATAATGGAAAAGAAAAGGTTACCACTACAGCAAAGCGTGTAAGCAAGCTCGTTATATCATTCGATGTAAACAACCGAATTGCTCAGCCCGGTACCGAAGATGTTTATGTAGTTGTTATTGGGCCAGATGGTAAACCCATTTCTGTGCAAGCGTTAAACTCAGGAACTTTTACAACACGTGAAGAAGGTGATAAAGCATTTACTGCTAAATTACCGGTTGAAATTGAAACCGCTACAAAGAAGAGCGTTCAATTTGCATTCACACCCGGCGATCATTTCCAGCAAGGAAATTATACCGTACAAATTTATCAGAATGGATTTTTGATTGGTGAAGGCGCCCGCGAATTGAAAAAGGGTGGCTTGTTCAGTTAAATAATATATCATAAGATTATCCCTCAAAAGCAACCTGGATGCCAGGTTGCTTTTTTTATATAAACCCTTCTCCAAGCTTTGAGTATGCGACTCCATTTTTTTCAAACTAACCCTGGCATTTCTTTTAAATGGACTCATTGGCCTAATACATTCGGCATGATCTAATGCTAAACGGAACGTCGCATGTCCTCCATAAGGCGATAGTTTTTGCTTACTGCATTCACTTTCGATTAAATTAAATTAATTTAGCACCCAACAGTCCAGCCCGCTAATCCTCATCCAAATCTCATGAAATCAATGAAATTAAGCTGCCCTTCATAACGCCCATAAACTTTTATAACGATGAAGAATAAACGCAGGGATTTTATAAAGCTCACCGGTGCTGCCGGTCTTGGAATCGCAACCAATATATTCAACGGATTTGCAGCGGCAAAAGATCATCAACCCAACAAAAAATTTATGAATGCAACGACCAATCTGAAGGATGAAAAAGATGTAAGCATTATTGGATTGTACGGCCCGTGGGCTGCTTCGTTAATTGAAAGCCAATTGCCTTCTCTTTCTTTCAGGAGAAATGAATTTGATAATATTGATACCTGGCGAAACAAGGCAAGGCAACGTGTTGTTGACAGGCTGGCTATCCCGGACATTGGAGGAGTTCCTAAGGTAACTGTAAAAAAGAAATATGAATATGATGGCCTGCAGGTTGAAGAATTAAGCTGGCAATTACCTTACGGAAGAGCAACAAACGCCCTATTATTGAAGCCAATCAATGCAAAGGGGAAACTACCGGGCATCCTTGCCTTTCATGATCATGGGGGAAATAAATATTTTGGATTAAGAAAAATTACCAGGACATCCGATGAGCAACATCCATTAATTGTTGAGCACCAGCATGAATATTATGAAGGGCGCGCCTGGGCAAATGAAATAGCAAAACAAGGCTATGTTGTATTGGTTCCTGATGCATTCACTTTTGCGAGCCGTAGGGTGATGATGCAGGATGTACCTGAACATATGCGCCACGGACTTACTGATGAAAATCCCGAAGATGCAAAAAATATTGCCGCTTATAATAATTGGGCAGGCGAACACGAACATGTGATGGCGAAATCATTATTCAGTGCGGGTACTACATGGCCAGGCGTATTTTTTGCAGAAGATCAAAAAGCCTTGGATATTTTATGTGCACGCGATGAGGTGGATGCCAACCGCATCGGTTGCGGAGGCTTATCGGGAGGCGGTATACGAACCGATTTTATGGGAGGACTTGACCCAAGAATAAAATGTACTGTTACGGTCGGCTTCATGACCACCTGGAAAGATTTTATTTTGAATAAATCATTTACGCATACCTGGATGGTTTATGTTCCTTTGTTACCAAATGAATTGGATTTTCCTGAGATATTAGGGTTACGTGCACCACTGCCTGCATTAGTTTTAGATGATGAAGATGACGGATTATATACCTTGCCCGAAATGAAACAGGCCGATAAAATATTGCATGAAATTTATACAAAAGCAAATGCAGGAGATCATTACAAATGTTCTTATTACCCCGGTCCGCACAAGTTCGATAAGAAGATGCAGGAAGAAGCCTTTAACTGGTTTAATAAATGGTTGGCATAAAATAAATTGCATTTAATACAGTATTAGAAAATTTTTCAAGAATAAACAATGAAAAGCAACAGGAGAAAATTTCTTAAGTATTCAACACTTGCCGGAATAGGTTTGGCAGGAATTGATAAGATAAAGATATATGGGGACGATAAACTAACGGATAGGGTCATACGCACTTCCAACGCTACGGATAAACAACACTTCAATATGAGTGGTTATGCCGCTCCCAAATTAGACGTTGTACGGATTGGTTTTATCGGGTTAGGTAACCGCGGACCCGCTGCAGTTGATCGAATGCGCCATATCGAAGGGGTGGAAATAAAGGCATTGTGTGACCTGCGTCCCACAAAAACTGATGCAGTTAAAAAATCTCTAGAGGCTACGATACATACTCCTGGGGTGTATACCGGCGGCGAGAATGAATGGAAAAAATTATGTGAACGCCCGGATATTGATCTTGTTTATATTGCCACCCATTGGGGCATGCATACGCCCATGGCGGTTTACGCCATGAACCATGGCAAACACGTTTGCGTAGAAGTTCCCGCTGCCAAAACAATTGATGAATGCTGGCAACTGGTAGAAACATCGGAACGTACCAAAAAGCATTGCATGATGCTTGAGAATTGTTGTTACGATTTTTTTGAATTGCTCACGCTGAACATGGCACGACAAGGATTGTTTGGAGAGATCGTTCACGGTGAAGGAGCCTACCTGCACAACCTGCTCGAGGGAAATTTCTCAAAAGAAAAATACTGGAACATGTGGCGGCTGAAAGAAAATTTCCGCAATGGAAATTTATATCCTACGCACGGATTAGGGTCAATCGCCCAGATCATGAATATCAATCGAGGCGATAAAATGGATTATTTAACATCGATGTCATCCAACGATTTCATGATGGAGCCAATGGCGAATGAACTTGCAGCAAAAGATGATTTTTATAAGCGATATGCCAATAAAAAATTCAGAGGTAATATGAATGTAAGTACTATCCGCACTGTTAAGGGTCGAACCATTATGTTGCAGCACGATGTAAGCTCTCCCAATATTTATTCACGCATTCACAAAATAACCGGCACGAAAGGAACCGCATTAAAATATCCTTTACCAGGGAGGCTTTCTTTTGAAGGCGAAGATTGGATACAGGAAGACGAGTATAAAAAACTGGAAGAGCAATACCAGCCGGCCATCGTAAAAAAACTCGGAGAACTGGCGAAGCAAGTCGGGGGCCACGGCGGTATGGATTTTCTAATGGACTGGAGAACGATCGATTGCCTTCGCAACGGCTTACCTCTCGATGAAGACGTGTATGATGCTGCGCTCTGGAGTTCTATAGCTCCTTTAAGTGAATGGAGTGTTGCCAACAGATCCAACTCCATTACAGTACCCGATTTTACTGCCGGTTCGTGGAAGACCAATGCACCGGTTGATATAACATTAGCAAAAGGAGGTACTACCAAAGTATTGATGTAACAGTCTGCATGTCGCGTCTATGAAAAGCTTACCGCTAGTTTCGTTCAAGATATTTTAGCCGAATTCGGGACCGCCAATCAGGTATTGATTCGCGATATTACCGGGAAATAAATTTTCGCCTTTATACATTCTCATAAACTTTCGCTGTACCACAAAGCCACTTGTATTTAACCAACTAACGAGCTCTTTTTTTTCGGACAATGCATCTACCACAACAGGTTGATTTTTTAATTCATTCGTAGCGGAAACGATAAGTTTTTTTGCATCAGCAATGTTTTGAGCAAACACAGGCCCGATATGATGATATTTGTTTCCTGCTCTTCCCAATGCAAAGCTTGTAATTAAATTATTTCTTTTGATCATCCATGCTTTTTGCGGATATGTTGATAGCAGGTATTTGATAAGTGGTGATCTGTCTGCGCCAAAAATATTTTCGTCAAAGTCACTGATCTCCTTTAAATCATTTGACCCAACGGGTGCGGGCGAAATTGGCTCATTAGTATTCATTGATAAATCCGCAATAGACATATTTGTCATCCTAACAATTTCAAATTCATCCTTAAATCCAAATTTTTTATAAACATTCTGCCCTGCGGGCGTGGCATCCAACTTAACAGATTTGAACGATGATAATTTTTTTAAAACTTTTTTAAGCAAAGAACTGCTTACTCCTTGTCCGCGAAATGCGTTATCCACCAGCACCATTCCAATCCAGGCTATTTTGTCTGAATAATTTATTGCAGTCGTCGTTCCAATAATTGTATTGGAATGTTCAGCAACAACGCAGGTGTTTCGGGGGTTTTCAATTAAAAACCTCCAATCATTTTCGGTTTGGTTCCATCCTTCTGCGGTTGACAATCTCATAGCTCCCTTAATATCTGTCGAACGCATTTCGCGTATTATAAAGGCTGTTTTTTTCATTCAACTGCTTTCTGTGTAATTCAGATCTTTTGAAAATGTTTCTTCCAAATAAAACAGTGCCACGAGAGCAAGAGCATAGGTTATGATTCCGACAACCAAAGCACTCTGCAGCACTCCGGTATAATTTTTCATCAACACAAAAAGAGCGGTCAAAGGAATGATAGTTCCCCTCACGAAATTGGGAACGGTTGTGGCAACCGTAGCACGGAGATTGGAGCCAAAAAGTTCTGCCGCTACGGTAATAAAGAGGGTCCAGTAGCCGCTGCAAAAACCAAGGCAGGAGCACAATACATAAAACAAGTTGATGTGCTGAACCGGGAAAAGTAACATAACCAGGACAAACACAAACGATAGCAGCATAAATAAAAGAATTACTTTTTTCCTGCTCTGCAAATATTGACTCAATGAACCGCTTACAATATTCCCGGCCACCTGTGCGCCGAAGGTGAAAAGGACTGCCTTGCCTGCGTCTACTGGCTGATCTAACCCCATAGCATGTCCGAATTCAGGAGAGAATGTAATGAGTATGCCGGTCACAAACCAGATCGGCATACCAATAACAATGCTCGTCACATATTTTAATAGTCTTCTTTTGTTATTGAACAACATTACAATCCGGCCACGTTTCACATGTTTCTCTTTTAGCTTTATAAAGATGCCGGATTCAAAAACTTTAATTCGTGAAATCATCAGAACCAATCCCAAACATCCGCCAATAATATAAGATGCCCGCCAATCGAACAGGTTGGCGATAACATAGGCAAGTAACGCACCAAAAACGCCCATAGTTGCTACCAAAGTGGTTCCGTAGCCGCGAATTTTTTTATTTAAAATTTCAGTAACGAGCGTAATACCTGCACCTAATTCACCGGCAAGACCAAAGCCCGCAATGAATCGTAATATCGCATATTGATTAACGTTAGTAACAAAACCGTTGGCAATATTTGCTAACGAGTAAATCAAAATTGATCCAAACAAAACAGAGAGTCTTCCTTTTTTATCGCCCAAAATACCCCATACAATGCCACCAATAAGCAAACCTGCCATTTGCAGGTTCAGCAACATGAGTCCATTTTTCAAGATGCTATCGCCGGAAAGGCTCAACGATTTAAGACTCGGAACACGTACGATGCTGAAAAGAAAAAGGTCATACATATCAACCAGGTAGCCGAGTGCAGCAACCAATACGGGAATTTTTAAAAGCTGGCTTACGATAGAATTGGAAGGTGAATCGGTCAATGCAGCAGAGCGTTCATTCATTAAAAATTATTTTCTGATTTCTATAGAATCAATTAAAAGTTATCTATACAAAAGAATTTATTTACGATTTTATTGTTGCGCTCACCAGCTTATACACTTTCCCATCCGCCTTGGTAAGAATATACAATTCGCCTTTGCTATCCATGCCAAATCGCATTTCCACGCGATTGTTTCCACTGAGTTTCACCAGCGTTGTTGGCTGGCCTTTATAGGAAATATTCCATTTTTTTATCAGAGCCTGCTTACCAATTTTCAAATCTTTCATGTTTACAAAGAACAATTTTCCCGAAGCAATATCTCCAAATAGAAATTTCCCTTTGAGTTCCGGTATGGCATTTCCCCGATAAGCAAATCCTCCACAAATAGCCGTTCCTTCATCATGATCAAACTGAGCAACCGGATAGGTAACATGATATATAGAATCATCCGGAGGCAATGGATATATCTTGCCGGTTTCATTAAAGAACCGCTCTGCAAAAGTCCCCTCCCTCAAAGGCCAGCCATAAAAATGACCGGGCAGCACCAGGTTCACCGACTCAATGTTTGTTTGCCCGATATTTACGGCTAACATCTGGCCCGATGGGCTCCAACTGATACGATGAGGATTTCTAAAACCGTAAGCATAAATTTCCCTGGCGTATTTGCCAGGATCTTTTTGAGCAAATGGGTTGCCCGGAGGAATTCCATATTGACCATTTTTGCTGTTATGTCCGGAAGGGTCGATTCGAATAATACTTCCCCAGGGGCGCCGGGGGTTCTCTGACGTCAACGGGTACCCGATTTCTGAACTGCCTCCATCTCCTATTCCTATATATAATAGTCCATAATCATCATCGCCTGGTTTTGCAAGCCTGTTAAAAGTAATTTCCTGCATACCATGTATTCCACTGGGCATGTTGATCCGCAAAATTTCGCGGCCTGTGCCGGAGAATGGAAACTTTCCCGGCTCTGTTTTCCATTCTGTTACCACCCATTGCAGCACCACCGGAATAGAATCCGCATAACTAAAATCAGCCTCACCGGATACGGGCGGCTCTGTATGCGTTGTATAAAGAAGGCCGTTCTTAGAAAATTCAGGATGGAAAGCAAAACTTCCAAAACCAGTAGCCAGGCCCGGTTGGTTAATAAATTTTGGTCTTAAAGCAGCCATATCCATATAAACTTTCGGATCTCCATTTTGAAGTTTATACAGCTTACCACGCAAGTCAAGAATAAAGATATCACCGGTATTTGGCTCGTAGTCCAGTTTGGTGATTCTCGCCAGGGGTGCCTGGTCCGACGAGGCAGGTATTTGTGTTACCGAATCAATAGTCACTACCAGGCCTGATGTTGTAATTGAATCGGGGATTGGATTCTTTATGTCATTTGTATCTATAGAAACCGGTGGCCGCTCATGGACTTTCTGGATATTTATATAGGCAATTACCGCATTAAGATCTGAATCAGGCAAGTTATTAAATGAAGGCATCACTAACTTAAATTGTTTAATAAGTTTCTGTGCAGTAGTGTCTCCCGATTCTATCACTTGCTTTGGATTACTGATAAAATTTCTAATCCATTCAGCAGAATGAACAGAGGTAATTCCGCCTAGTTGTGGTCCAATGCCATCGAGCTTAAAATTGTGACAACCGGAACATTTTTCAGCAAAAATATTTTGCCCTTTCCCGATGACAAGGGGATCGGTCGAAATAGAATTTTCAGCACCCACGCCGGAGTTACAGTTTGCCAGGCAAATTGAAATCAACGAAGCAACCATAAGGAGAAGGATTCTTTCTTTCATTACGTAATATTATTATGCTTTATAAACTATAATCTTGGAATCGTCAATCCGCCGTCTATCATAATCACCTGCCCGGTTGAGTAAGCAAGATCGCCGTTCACTAATGACGCAACCGCCTTTCCAACATCTTCGGGTAAGCCCCACCGTTGCTGCACACACAAGCCTTCTTCAATCAGCTTATCGTATTTCTCTTTCACGCCTGCCGTCATATCTGTGTAAATAACGCCGGGTCTTACTTCATAAACGGGGATATTAAATTCGCCCAATCTAACCGCAAATAATTGCGTAGCCATCCCCAACCCGGCTTTCGAAATACAGTATTCGCCACGGTTTACAGAAACAACGGTTGCAGATATTGAAGAGATGTTAATAATGCAACAATTGAATTCTTTATCATTTTTCTTTTGATCAATCATCCAGTTGGCAACTTTTTGTGTAAGGAAATAACTTCCTTTCAGATTAACGGAAATTACTTCATCAAAACTTTCTTCCGTTGCCTCAAGAATGTCTTTTCTTTCCTTCGGTGCTATACCCGCATTATTTACCAGGACATGCAATTGCCCGTAATGTTCTTTTACTGTAGAAATAATACTTTCCCTGTCATGCGATGAAGAAGTATCCCCTTTGCAGTAAATAACATCATTACCAAATTCTTTCAACTTAGCTAATGCTTCTTCAACTTCACTTGCTGCCCTCACGCCATTAATCGCCAGGTCAAAACCAATTGCTGCAAGTTTTGTTGCAATGCCATGACCTATGCCCCTGCTGCCTCCCGTAATTAATGCTACTCTTTTCATTATCCCGCTAATTTAAATTTCAGGAATATTTACCCAACATCTTTTACTCCAGCTTTCTAATCCCTTCTCGGCGAGTTGCACACCTTTAACTCCTTCCAGGAGATCCCATGGAAAAGGATCATTTTTAACTACGTGCTTTAAAAACAACTCCCACTCTGCCTTAAAGGCGTTATCATAATTTTCCTGTTCGGGCACTTTCGCCCAGCCTTCAAAGAAATTAATAGGTTGCGCTATGTCGGGATTCCAAACAGGCTTTGGCGTATTTCCATAATGTTGAGTATAACAGTCACGCAGACCCGCAACTGCCGACCCTTTGGTACCATCAACCTGGAGCGTCAGCAGATCATCGCGCCGCACCCTTACCGTCCATGAAGAATTAAAATGCGCAATAATACCATCTTCCAATTCGAAAGTTGCATAAGCGGCGTCATCCGCTGTGCATTTATAGGCATTGCCTTTTTCGTCTATCCGTTGAGGTATGTGAGTTGCACCAAGGCAGGAAACTGACTTTACTTTTCCAAAAACATTATCAAGAAGGTAGCGCCAGTGGCAAAGCATATCTACAATTATGCCTCCATCATCTTCTTTCCGGTAATTCCATGAAGGTCTTTGCGCCGGGATAGAATCGCCTTCAAATACCCAATATCCGAACTCACCTCTTACAGAAAGTATCCTGCCAAAAAATCCCTGCTGTATCAGCCTCTTTAATTTTATGATTCCCGGAAGCCATAGCTTATCCTGCACTACACCGTGCTTTACTCCTGCATTTTTGCAGAGTTCGTACAATTCCATTGCCTGTTTTGTATCAACTGCAATGGGTTTTTCACAATAAATATGCTTACCGGTTGCAACGGCTTTCCTAATTCCCTCTGCCCGCCTTCCGGTAGTTTGCGCATCGAAATAAATGACGTTGCCGGGATCAGCAAGCACGTTATCAAGTTTTGTGCTCATCTTTTTCATACCGGAGATGTCACACAGCTTTTTTAGTTTGTGTTCGTCCCGGCCTACTAACACAGGATCCGGCATTATCGTTTCACCATCACCGATATTCACGCCTCCTTGTTTTATTATTTCAACAATGGACCGCAAGAGATGTTGGTTGGTACCCATCCGCCCCGTAACACCGTTCATAATAATCCCTACTTTATGTTCTTTCATCAGAGTGTTTTTTTGATCAAATTATTAAAACATAAAAATACCTTGTGCAATGAAGTTAATAACATTCAATTATAGTTTGCGCTTCCATTCCATATCCACTTTTATTAAAACACTTATCAGGAATTCTCTTTATAAGCCTTAATAATTTTGTTAAGAAATTCTAACTGGTCTTGTTTCCAAAATGCGTTGGAAAAAATTTCCACTTCGTTAAACCCATCGAAACCTGCGGCTTCTACCCATGATCTTATTTTCTTAACGGGAATACATCCCTCACCCATTAAGCCACGGTCAAGCAATAAATCTGCAGTTGGAACATTCCAATCACAAATATGAAACGCGGCAAGGTTTCCGCTTTCTCCACAACGTTTTATTTCTTTCTCTAAAGAAGGATCCCACCAAAGATGGTAAACGTCCACTGCAACTCCCACCCAGGGAGAGTTTAAAGCCTCCGCCATATCATTAGCCTGTGCCAGCGTATTGATGGCCGACCGGGTATCGGCATACATCGGATGGAGTGGTTCTATAGTGAGCTTTATTCCCGCTGCTGATGCACCAGGTAATACAGCCGCAATACCATCATGAATTTGTTTTCTTGATTCTTCTAAAGATTGCGTAGGATCAGCACCACATACGAGCACTATCATTGAGGTTCCTAATTCAGCGGCTTCTTCAATGGCTCTTTTATTATCATCAATAGCAACTTTTCTTTTATGCAAATCTTTATGCGCAAAAAAGCCTCCACGGCAAAGCGAAACAATTGTAAGGTCATACTCCCGCAACAGTTGCCCGGTTTGTTTTATATTTCTTCCATCAAGAGCATCACGCCAAACCGTGATACCTTTTACCCCTGCCTCAGAAAAATTTCGTGCGGATTCTTCTATACTCCACGGTTTGGTCGTAATCGTGTGGATACAAAGTCTCGACAGGTCTTTATGTTCTTCCATTTATTGGATGTTGTAAAAAGTATAGTAAGTTTCTTTATTAATTATCCGCTGCAGGTAGAGACTTACTTCACGTGCATGATAGTCGCCCCACATACTGGATTCGCCATTTGGAATTTTGCTGCCGTCCGGAATATAATCCCAACCATTAGGCCTGTGATAAATTGAATGCAATAATAACCCCTCGTGATTTGGATCTGAACTTAGATAGGGTTCATCCAGAATGGTATTCATAACGGTAAGGCCTGTCCGCCAGTAGCGGTCACCATCCTGTGCTTCGCCTTTACTTTGAAGATAATGACCAAGCCGCAATAATCCCTGTGCTGCAATAGCTGCTGCAGAACTATCTACCGGTTCATACTCATTATAAGGATCAGCGGGCGTATTTAAATAATCGCCTAACTTATAAAGATTCGGGGCACCGGTGTCCCAGTAGGGTACACCGTTAGATGGCGTATTTTCAATGTAAAAATCGCAGACAGCTTTTGCCGCCTTTAATATAACGGGTAAAATATTTTTATGAGCCGGGGACTGTGCCGTTTCATTTTCAATTGAATCAAAGTATTCCAATTCTTCAGCAAATCCACACATCGCCCAGGCAAGACCGCGTGTCCAGGTAGTGAAGCCAGAATATCCCTGTTGTGAATTGGGACAACGGAAATTTCCATCTTTTACATTGAAGATACTTTCATGCGCTGTTCGTCCCCATGTATCATAAATATCACGGCCTTCACCATAGAATATGGAATAATTTGCAGTCGATAGCAAATGTTGAATGACACGGTCTAACAAATTTATCTTTTCATCACCTTCGCCCTGGAGAACGTGGCCAAGCGAATAGCTGAGAAGCAACGCACGGCATGAACGTATGGTATCTACAAAGAGTGAATGAGCTCCATTGAAAGAATGAATATACCCACCCTCTTTAATTTTCGTCCACCTGCTGGCCTGGATGGCTCCCGAAATTTTAATTGCCAATTTATAAAAGTTCTTTTCCCATTCATTGAAAGGGATCTTTTTTTCATGCATTAAACGGAGGAGATTTCCATAAGTACTCACATTATTGAAACCATGATCATGAACACCTGTATGGCTAATGTGAGGTGCCATATAACTTACCGTATTCTTTTTCCCTGATTCTAAAAATGAGATATCACCTGTTGCGTCAAATTGCAAAATAGCAGAGCCATATTGAAATCCCTGTGTCCATTCCGTCCATCCTCTTGTTGTATAACGCCCCTTACTGGTAAAAACAGGGGAACCTTTTGCTGTATCATAATTCTTTTCTATTAATTGAATTTTTTCGGCGGAGAGTTGCCAAAACTTTTCCAGTTTACCGGAAAGATCAGAAGGCTGTAAGTCGGTATTTATTTTTATCATTAATTTGAAAATATTTAATGATTGGATTTATTGATTGTTTTTTATCGTTTGAATAAAAACAACCATGTTCAAATGTAACGATAAAGATTATTTAAGGGGAAAATTAAAGAATTGACTTTCTTTAATTGCCCAATTGCTTCACAGCCAAATAAGCCATGAGTCCTGTACTTAACACAAGGGCTTCCTCATCGATATTAAAGGTGGAGGTATGAAGAGAGGATGAAATCCCTTTTTGTTTATTGGCAACTCCCAACAGGTAAAAACAGGCGCTCGTCAATTGTGAATAGGAAGCAAAATCTTCAGAAGCCATCCAGATGGGAATATCGATTACATTTTCCTTTCCAAGATATTCTTCTGCAAATTCTCTTACCCTTTCGGTAAGTACTTCATTATTTATTAAGTAAGGGTATCCGCGAACAATATTGAATTCACAAATTCCGCCCATGCTTTCGGCAATTCCTGTTGCCATTTTCTTCATTCGTGTATGCGCTTCCGTTCGCCAATTTTCATCTATAGTGCGGAAGGTGCCTTCCATATAAACTTCGTCGGGTATAATATTTATGGTACCATCTGCTATTACTTTTCCGAAAGATAAAACAGAAGGGATATCCGGGTTAGCCATCCGGCTAACGACCTGTTGCAATGCTGTAAGGATGTGGGCTGAAATTAGTACCGGATCTACGTTCTGATGCGGCTGTGCACCATGTCCGCCTTTGCCCCGAACGTTAACAAATATATCGTCCATGGATGCCATGAACTTTCCTTTGCGAATCCCAATTTTGCCGGCCTCAATAGCCGGGGAAACATGCTGGCCCAACATGGAACCAGGCACCGGATTTTCTAAAACGCCTTCTTTAATCATGAGACTGGCCCCTCCGGGAAGCTTTTCTTCTCCCGGTTGAAATATCAATTTAACCGTTCCGCCGAAATTGTTTTTTACAGCCTGCAATATTTCGGCTGTGCCTAATAGTGAGGAAGTATGCACATCATGACCACAGGCATGCATAACGCCATTGTTGGAAGAAATATATGGTACCTGGTTTGTTTCCTGGATAGAAAGGGCGTCCATATCGGCACGCAGCACAATAACCTTATCGGAGATCAAATCTCCCTTTATCATTGCAACAATACCGGTATTAGCCATCACCCGCCAGGAAATTCCTATTTCATCTAAGCGGCTTTTAATGAAAGCCGACGTTTCAAATTCCTTAAATGACAATTCAGGATACTTATGTAAATGCCTGCGGGTATCTGTTACCTTACTATGAATTTGTTTGGCTACTTGTTTTATTTTATCGTGTAACATTATCCGTTAGAGATTATTATTATTCACCCCAACCAATTTATGCTCCCCTGAAATAAACTTTTTTACAAAGTCATCATCTGTAAATTGGGGGTATTGCTCACAGACCCTATCAATCTCCTCGATTTGACCCGGGGAAAGTTTTTCCGAGGAATTCAAACACCAAATTCCCCCCAGCAATCCTTGCCTTCGCAAAACTTCATGAATGCCTGCGATACATCCGCGAAAAGAATTTTTTGCATCAAAAATAGCGGCATTCATATCGGTAATAATTATGCCATCAGACAAAAGTTTTTCTGCACAATTATTTCCATCCTTCACACATTGTTTTATTGCATGAAAAAGATCGACAGCCTTTTTTGTCCATACTGCCCAATGACCCAACAATCCTCCCACGAATCGCTTTTCAATAATTTCTCCATCTATAAAAAACCGATACGGAGTTAAGAGATCGGCGATAATATTATCATCATTACCGGTATATAAAGCGATTTCATTTTTTCTTGAAGAATTGCAGACAGCCCTTACCACATCTAGTGTTTGGTACCGGTTGAAGGCAGCAACTTTTATAGCATGAACATTTGGAATAGCTGCAAAGTCCTTCCAAAATTCGTAGCTCAAAATTCTTCCTCCCACTGCAGGCTGCAAATAAAAACCAAAAACAGGAATGACGTCTGCAATTCTTTCAACCCTTTTTATAAGTTCTGATTCAGACCATGATGACAAACCTCCCATACTCACGAGGCCAAGATGATATCCGTATTTTAGTGCAAGTTCGGTTTCTTTCAATGCCGCATCTGTCGAGCCGACTATGCCTGCCACTTTTATAAAAGGATGTTCCAAATTTGCATGAGTAATTGCTTCGGCAGCAATTTTTAATACCGGTTCTAAAAGATCTATTCCCTCATTCCTGATTTCAAATTGTGTAGTATGCACACCCACCGCAATGCCCCCTGCTCCGGAAGCTATATAATAACGGGTAAGCATACCCTGTCTTTCTTCATCCAACTTTAGATTGGCCTGCAATGCCAATGGATGGGCAGGGATTACAGTCCCCTGCTTTAGTAGATTATTTATTTCGGCAGGTAACGTGTTTGACTTCATCGCTTTTAAAATTGACCTTCCCTTTCCTGGAAATGTGTTGGCTTATTTAATATTTTACCACCCTGTTTTACCCATTCCGCTATTACTTCCATCATTGTATTAAGTGAAACTTTTGGACGACCAAAAAGACGCATAGCTTCCGAAGCATTGCTTAATAATGCCGTTGGTTGTTCATCATTTATTAAGACCGGTTTTTTGTCGAATATCCTTCCAAATTCATTCGCGAGCCAGCGAATTGAGACTATTTCCGGTCCGGTAACATTCAAAATTTTTGCCGGAACTTCACAATGGAATAATGATCTTAAAGCTATTTCATTTGCATCGCCCTGCCAGATCACGTTTACAAAGCCCATAGTCAAATCAACAGCTTTGCCTGACTTTACCGATTGGGCAATTTCCAACAATACGCCATAGCTAACATCGTTAGCATAGTTCAACCGGTAGATTAAAACAGGTGTATTATTTTTTTTGGAGTAATATTCAAAAAGTCTTTCTCTGCCAAGACACGACTGCGCATATTCACCAACGGGATGGGGTACACTATTTTCAGTTGCCCCGCCGGAATCGACAGGAGTGAGATGGTAAACGTTGCCTGTTGAGAACGCAACAATATTCGAATTTTTATATTTCTGTACAACACGCCCGGGTAAATAACTATTCATTGCCCAGGTAAAAGATTCGTTTCCGGTGGTACCAAATTTTGTACCGGCGAGATAAAGTACATTCTTTACGTCAGGTAATGATTGTAATTGGTCATCTTCCAGGAGATCAGCGCTGTGTGTTTCTATTCCAGCATCGTTCAATTCTTGCCGCGTATCCGAATCAGTAAAACGGGACACCGCAATTATTTTCTTCCTTATACCTGCTTTGTCAATGGCCTCTTTTGCAAGCTTTGCCAAAGCAGGCCCCATTTTACCACCGGCTCCCAAAATGATAATATCACGATCCAATTTTGTGATATCTGCAATTAAATCATCAGAAGGAAGTAATAATTTCCTGTATATTTTCTGGATGTCGCCCATTATCTTTTGATGATAGTAAAGTAATTGGATGCTTACAACAAATTAAAACAATTCATTTTATTTAAAGGTATTATTTGAGAAAACATGGTAAGAAAAAATGATATAAAGGAATCAAAAAATATTTTCTGCAATTTGCATAATCTCTTTTCTCAATACAACGAAGTTTTTACGAAGAAAATGTACACTAAATCAATCAGCATGAAAAAGACTCTTCTTTATTCACTTATTCTAATTCTGCAGGCAATATCTTCTGTTGTTTGTTTTTCCCAGGACGTAAATAGCCTCAAGCTAAAAGATTATCACCCGGTTTCAATTTATAAAATCCCTGAAACAGAAGTAAAAAAAGCCAGGTATCCTGTGATAGATATGCATTCGCATGATTACCCGAAAACAGATGCCGGTGTAAAGGAATGGATAAAAACAATGGATGAGGCAGGTATTTCAAAAACGATTATTTTAACCTATGCAACTGGGGCAAGTTTTGATTCCGCTGTTGCCAGGTATCAGCCTTTTAAAAACAGGTTCCAGGTTTGGTGTGGGTTTGATTATACAGGGTACGATAAACCAGGATGGGAAGCGCATGCCATTGCGGAGTTGGTAAGATGTTATAAAAAGGGAGCCAGGGGTGTTGGGGAATTGGGAGATAAGGGATTGGGGGAATTTTATTCCAAACCTGTAAAAGGATGGGGGTTGCATATTGATGATCCCCGTATGGAACCGTTACTTCAAAAGTGCGCAGAGTTGCACATGCCGGTAAGCATTCATGTTGCAGAAGATGCCTGGATGTATGAAAAAAGTGATTCGACCAACGATGGATTAATGAATGCGGCACAATGGAAAGTAGATATGAGTAAAAAAGGGATTCTCAATCATGATCAGTTAATTGCCACACTTGAAAATGCTGTCAAGGAAAATCCGAAAACTGTTTTCATAGCCTGTCATCTTGCTAATTGTTGCTCAGATCTGAACAGGCTGGGGAAATTATTTGATAGTTACCCCAATCTCTTTGCGGATATCGCTGCCCGTTATGGCGAAATTGCGCCCATTCCCAGGTTTGTAAATTCATTTATCACAAAATATGCAAACCGGATTGTGTATGGAACTGATATGGGGATGGGATATGAAATGTACAAAACAACGTTTCGCATCCTTGAAACGGCCGATGAACATTTTTATGAACAAGATCTTTTTAATTATCACTGGCCGTTATACGGACTTTCGTTGACCGATGAAGTACTTAAAAAGGTGTACCATGAAAATGCAGAACATATACTAAATATGCAGCCACTTAAATAATGTTACTACCAACCAAAACTAATGCGATTTATATTACCAGGAATTTTGATGGTCAATCTAAAACCATAAGCATTCTTGCAGGAGAACGACCAGGTTTAATACCCTTGCTCCATTCGTATCACGGTTGTTGAGATATGAACCACTGCAGGGAACCAAAACTCCAATTAAGTGTTTATTGAATGTGAATACACGTAATCGTTATAATTAAACCTCACCACCGGGTGGCCGGTACCGCCATTTCATCTCTACGCTTATTCAAATAGGGGACACAACAGGTTCAAAAAATACCACAATTTCTTTGCGGGAATTAGTGTCAAATTTTCTTAATTTTAAATGGAAAATTCTCAGCAAATGAGGAACAGTTATATACTGCTTCGTAATAACAAGGAAAGTACTTCTCTCAGCATCGAAGAGCTGCAGGAAATTGGTTTGAAAAAAACTGATCTAATCTGGGTGGAGTGCCAGAGCATGGATTGGCGCAGTCCTTTTGAAATTACTGAGCTAAGAGAACTGGTATCTGCAAGCAATAACGAGGATAAAAAAATAAGTGCGGAGAAATTGATTTCGCAGGAAGGATCAAACCGTGAGGACCGGTTCAATAAAAAGTTGGCCGGAAAAACAAGGACTGATCCGTATATAAAAAACCTGGAAAGATACAGGCATCCCGTACGGGTGATCCTTTCCGGGTCTGAGAAAAAAGAGATTAATTTCCTGTCAAACAAAAACTCCCCACCCGGAGAAATAAAACGGACGACCCTTATGAATCCGGGACAAGACGAGCAACGAAATAAAAACGCCTTCGCAATTCAACTTCCCGAACAGGTTAAAAAAATCGCTCTCTATACCGGTTTGGTACTAACGGGTGCCCTGCTAATGTTACTCATAATGAATTGGGAAAACAAGAGGCCCGTTGGGGCACATCAACTAAACGCCTTGCCTGAAAAAAGTGCTACTCTCTCTCCTACCTTACCCAAAGTAATGAGTGACACCAGCGCACTGGCGGCGTCACCTATTTCAGAGCCCGACCTTCCTGCGGAACAAAGTTTAGCTCCTGTAAATAAAGAACATAAAAGACGGGGTATGGCTACTAATAATGTTCTGCTGAATAAAGATACAACGTCGAAAAACCAGGATAGCAGCAATAATAAGGATGATAAAAATGCGAACCCTGTTGCCGACATCAAGGTAAAGCCTCCAACCATCGCGGATATTTCCGCCAAAATTAGTCTTGAAACGAATGACTATAATGTAGGAGTATTGGGTGGCATCCGGAACCTTAAAATGACGTTGCAAAATCGTTCAACATTTGTACTGGATAAAGTAACCGTAGAATTAAAATACCTGAACCCCGATGGTAATATTGTTAAAACAGAAATACTCTATTTTCAAAACGTCCAGCCACAGGATGCCGCAATTTTGCAGGTTAATAAATCAAAGCGCGGAGTAAAGGTGGCATACCAGATCACCAATATTGAATGCATGGCACTATCCGGCCGTCAAACAGGTTTGGCAAAACCCGGAAATTAATAAATGAGTTGGCGTCGCGCTTGCAAGTGTTTCTCAGCATTCCAGGCAATTCCAACATGAATGTGATGATTACCTACCATAATTTTTCCGGTTCCACTTCATCATCTTCAAAGGTTTCATCGTAATCCATTAGCACAAATTCATCGGACGAGTTCCTTGATAATTCATTCAATTCTTTTAGTGTAAAGTCATCCGTACCTGTCGTTTGCACCCAGTTGTCCCGGTCCATTCTTAAAACTTGTACTGACAATCCAAACCGAACCATGAATTCTTTCTCAACATCGGAAACTTTGTACTTAGGCGCCATTTCAAGCAAACTCGAAACATGAGTTTTTTTGAGTTGACCAACAGTTTGGTCCGGATCAATCAAATCCTTCTCGGAAGAAGCTTCATATTTCTTGTGGGCCTTCCTGTAAAAATTAATTTGCAGGTAAGGATAGAAATTATTGAACACTTGTTGTATTTCCCTGAGCGTTGTGTTGTCGTTTATTTCGATATACATGAGCTTGATTTTTAGTGGATCTTATTGATTATAATTTTAGACTTTAGTTCGCCTGACCTTTCTCTTATCCTTTCGATCCAATTCAAAGCTATTTCCGGATCTACAATTTCACAATGACGGCTATTAGTTAGCGCCATGATGGTAGTCAAGTTATTTAAGTAACCCCATCATTATTTGCCAATTTTCTTATCATTATTCAACATACTTTTTATTAGTGATGTAATGAACTTCTCCAACTGCCCTTACAGCAGCTCTCAAAAAATAGACATAGTTTTATCGCAGTTTTATAATCGTTAACTACTCAATACATAAAGAATGAAATTACGTGCCTCAAAGACTTTATTTATCATTGGTATTTTTTTGTTGCAGGCTTGCACAACAAGCAAGGCGCCGGTTGCAAACGCAGTCACTTTTATTAATGGCGACGCCTTACCGGATGCCCCGGAACTTGCATTACGGGGAGAATATAACGTGGGTGTAAGAACAATCACGCTGGTTAATAAAGGGCAGGTTGATATTCTCAATTCAAAACATGGTGTGGATCCCTTATACGACCGCCCACTCAAAGTAGAAGTATGGTATCCCGCTGTAATCCCGGAGGGCAAAACCGTATTGACGACCTACAATGATACTTATGGCAACATCACTGATTCTTCAAGACCACTTACGCCTTTCACTTTTAAAGGCAGGGCACTGCGGGATGCTGCGCCGGATAACAAAGCCACTCCCTACCCATTAGTAATTGTATCGCATGGTTACCCCGGCTCAAGAGTTCTGCTAAGTTATCTTACTGAAAACCTGGCCTCAAAAGGTTATGTAGTCGTAGCCATTGATCATACCGAATCTACGCATGCTGATGCCAAAGCTTTTCAAAGTACTTTGCTGAACAGGGCAAAAGATATTTTGTTTGTGCTTAACCAAATGGGTATCTCCGGCAAAAGCAACAGCGGCGATTTCTTGGCTGGATTAGTAGATGCCGGTAATACTGCACTTATAGGTTATTCCATGGGCGGCTACGGTGTGTTGAATGCTGCCGGCGCCGGATATAGTGAAAAAATGGAAGCTTTCTTCACAACGATGACCGGCGGAAGCAAAGCCATTAATGTTCGTGTTGCCGGTAATCCTGACTTTATAGCATCCATAGATCACCGGATAAAGGCTGTGGTGGCTTTTGCACCATGGGGCATGGAACGCGGCGTATGGGATGCAGAAGGCCTGAAAGGATTAAAAGTTCCAACCTTTTTTGTCGCAGGAAGCAAGGATGATGTTTCCGGCTACGAGGGTGGCACAAAAGCAATATATGAATCATCTGTAAATGCTAACCGGTATCTTTTAACTTACGAAAATGCAAGACATAATGTGGCGCCCAATCCACCACCGGCTGAATTATTTAATCCGTCGAAATTCGCAGACTTTTACCATTATGCAGAACCCGCCTGGGACCAGCGCCGCATCAATAATATTAACCAACACTTTGTAACCGCTTTCTTAGGTATTTATATTCAGCACAAAGACTTCAGCAAATACCTGTCTGTTGCTGATAGTAGTTCTTCTTCAAAATCGTGGCCCGGATTTAAGCCAAGATCATTTGTCGGGCTTCAGTTGCTTCATCAGCAGCCAGGTAACTGATTTATCCGAGTATCAGTTCTTGGCCAATCCATGCAAAATATCTTACAGCTACTTTTTAATTTACCAGCGACGATTTCAATTTATGATAAGCTAACCATGGCAAGTAATAACATTTAAAACATAGTGGTCATAAGTTGTTTAGTCCTTTCCGGCACCTTCATTTAGCATGTACTTCCACACATTTGCAAATTGCAATGTAATAGTGGAACCATGTGGATTATTAGTAGGGATATCATTTACCAAAATATGTGCGTGTCCCCGTACAGGAACGCCGGGCCGTACCATTAAGGTATCAATTCGGGAAAGGTTCATCAAGGCCATATCATCAGCTAACTGGTGATGAATATTAAAAGGGTCATTTAGATTCAGGAACGCGAAAAACCGGGACGGAGACGTGGCGCTCTTTTTCGATTGCCATGCACCTGGTTTATGCAAATCGTCAAGATAATCCTGTGGGCCCGAAAACATCAGCACGCGGCTTAACCTGAACATTTTACCCAGATAACCGGCATGACCGGCTCCCTGCGAATGGCCGGCGCTGATAATCTTATTCCATGCAGGATGCCCGGCAACATAAAACTCATTCCAGTTACCACCAGGATCATTTTTTATAAGATAGCGCATTAAATGATTAAAACGATTCAATAAGCTGTTGCTCTTATCGACGTTTACTTTGTCACTCACCTGGTCGCCGGTAATAATTTCCTGCCGGTAGCGGTCGAAACAGCTACTGTCTTCGCTAAGCGAACAAACCGTTGTAATTACATTGTTTTCATAATCAAGGCTAATAACATGATAACCCATGGTGGCAAAAACGCTGTCCATTGCCCGGGTTCCGGAAGCATATCCACCAGTACCGACGATCATAAGAATTAGCCGGTGCTTAGAGGGAATATTATTATCATAAGCTGCGATATGTGCACTATGCACACGCTCAATAGAAAAGCTGGTTAAGGGTGGATCTACACTTAAAATTTTTACTTGTGCCTGCAATGGATTAATAGCCGTCATTAATAAAAACCAACTAACCATGCCGTGCAACATTAGTCTTTTCAATTAAACAATGATTTTTATATTAGGATGGAAAGGTAAAATTAAAAATGTATTCAGATTGCAGATCTTTTGAGCTTTCGTTCATAGACGACAATCAATCGGGTGCCGCCAGCGAATTATACAGCTTAATCTTAACTTAATTGATAACCTTCTTGATTTTTATCTTTACTCAAGCCCCGTTAAAGATGAATAATATAAACCTGACCCGTAGTCCGGCATTTATCGGCAGACTTTGCTGAAAAGGAAATTGTTACCGTGAGATTTTAACGATTTTCTAACGGGATCGATTTTGTTCACTTTATACATTTGCGGGCTGCCGTGAATGTACACACCTCTCTTAGATAATTTTTTAAGAACAAGTTTTCTATGCATGTACGACTACCCAAAACCTTTCACTACTTTCCATCGCTCTTATTTTGTTTCTTTTCTTTTGTTGCCGGAGCAAAGGGACATTCGGCCCTTGGTTTTAAGCTGTATTCTCCTTACACAGATATTTCTGTGCCTCCGGGGCAAACCATAAATTATAACATACAGGTCATCAACAACGGTAGTGCCATTCAAAACGCAGATTTATCTGTTTCAGGGCTGCCACGAAACTGGACTCATTCACTTACCGCGGGCGGATGGAAAATTCACCGGATTGCGGTACTTCCGGGAAGTAAAGAAACGGTAAGTTTACAGGTGATCGTTCCGCTGCAGGTTAATAAAGGAATCTACCGGTTTACCGTAGACGCAAAAGGACTGGCCGTCCTGCCGCTTACTGTTGTTGTCTCAGAAAGAGGAACCTACAAAACTGAATTCACTACCACGCAGTCCAACCTGCAAGGAGCGGCAAACACAACTTTTACTTTCGATGCCAGGTTAAAAAACGGAACTGCGGATACGGCATTATATGCGTTGAATGCAGGAACACCGCCCGGCTGGAACGTTACTTTTAAGGCTAATTACAAACAGGTGGCTTCGGTAAGCATTGATCCCAATCAAACAAAAGATATCACCATTATCATCAATCCACCTGATCAAATTCCAGCTGGCACTTACCGTATTCCGGTAATGGCATCTACTAATGAAACCTCTGCAGGGCTTGAACTTGATGTAATGATTACTGGTTCCTATTCAATGGCGCTCACTACGCCAAATGGCCTGCTAAGCACGGATATTACCGCCGGAGATTCGCGGCGCATGGCAATGATAGTAACCAATACCGGCTCTGCTCCATTGAAAAATGTTGCGTTGCATTTTAAAGCACCCACTAACTGGGATGTAACATTTGATCCTGTGAAAATCGACGGCCTTGCCGCGGGACAAACGGCGCAGGTATTTGCCACTATCAAAGCAGATAAGCACGCCATTGCGGGAGATTACATGGCCGAAATCATGGCACAAACACCGGAAACCACCTCCAAAACAGAGTTGCGGGTTTCGGTTGGCACATCAATGCTTTGGGGATGGATGGGCGTGCTGGTAATATTTATCGCGTTAGGAAGCGTATTTTATTTATTCAGTAAATATGGAAGGAGGTAAATGTGAAATTACCAATCATTGAACTTAATGATTTGACAAAAAAATATGATCAACTTACTGCCGTTGATCATTTAAATCTTTCGATTTATAAAGGAGAAATATTTGGCCTGCTCGGACCTAACGGTGCCGGCAAATCAACCACGATTCTAATGATGCTAGGTCTCACCGAACCTGATTCGGGTATGGCAAAAGTTTGCGGCATCAACCCAACTACCTCACCGGTTGAAGTAAAAAAGAAGGTGGGATATTTACCGGATAACGTTGGGTTTTATGATGATATGACTGGCCTGGAAAATCTTGTATATATTGCCCGTCTTAATGGCCTGCCGCAAAACCTGGCTAAAGAAAAAGCAATGCAACTGCTCGAAAGAGTGGGCCTTGCTGATGCCGCAGATAAAAAAACAGGTAAGTATTCCCGTGGAATGATACAACGGCTGGGACTTGCAGATGTATTAATTAAGAACCCCGAAATTATTGTTCTCGATGAACCAACGCTCGGCATTGACCCGAAAGGGGTTAAAGAATTTCTTGACCTGATTGTTCAGCTTAGCCGCGAAGAAGGACTCACCGTATTATTGTCCTCGCATCATTTACACCAGGTGCAACAGGTTTGCGACAGGGTGGGATTGTTTGTGAGCGGCAAGCTGATTGCTGAAGGTGATATCACCTCTTTATCT
>NZ_JBMQQG010000017.1:0-12534 GCF_057362405.1 Ginsengibacter sp. | reverse complement strand
ATCCAGGCAATGGAGGATTGCGAGTTGCTCTGTATCTCGAAATGCGACCTTGATAAATTAGAGGATCATATTCCCAAATTGAAAGCGCTGTTTGAGGAGAAGAAACAAAAAATGATTTTTGCGACAATGAATAATTTGAGGGAAGTAAAATCTCTTACGCCTGAAGAGCGGTATTTAAATCTCGTCAAAAAACATCCACATATTTTTCAAAGGATTCCCCAACAGTACATCGCTGCTTATCTGGATATTGAACCTCCATCTTTAAGCCGCCTGAGAAGCCGGTTATCAAAAAAATGAATTCTTAACCAAGGTTAACCTGCTTTTTAACCAAGGTTATTTGATAAAAAAGCAACACCAATCATCTTTACAGAGTTAATTTTTTTTATCACTTCATAATTAACTCAAAAAATGCAAACGAATCAATTAGCAGAAACAACTAAAACCGTACTGGCAGACGGTGAAGGCTTAAGGCTTCAATCAGGCCCCGGCCGTGATCTTATCTTCAAAGTTACCGGTGATGACACTGGCGGCGCATTTGACTATTTTATTGTGGAGGTATCGCCAAAAAGCGGCCCACCACTTCATGTGCATCATTTTCAGGAAGAAACGATCCATGTTCTGAAAGGTGATTTCAAAATTAGAATTGGAGACGAAATTTTTTATTTAAAAGAGGGCGGCTTTGCCTATCTGCCATCGAAGATCCCCCACGCCTTTCTAAATCTAACTGATGAACCCGGAGAGGTTATTGTGGTCTATACTCCCGGCGGCGGACATCATTTTTATGAAGAGCTTGGGCCACTTACCCGAAATGGTCACCCGGATCGAACCCTTGTTGCCCAAGTCTTTGAGAAATATGGAATGACGTTACTTGGCCCCCCATTAAGCCAGGATTGAGCTTAGCATTAATTCATCGATTCATCATACAGTAATTTTTAGCCTCCGAAAGTATTGCTTCTCTTTCGCAAGCCCGCATCAACTCCTCGTGAGAGCCACCTTCTTGGTGCAAGCATAACCTTCAAACTGTGGAGACTTAGTGCATGCGTCCGTGTACGAGGGCCTAAAACGGCCATGAATAATAACAAATAAAAACCTGCGTGTATGGTTAGTTGTTAGTAAGGCTTAATTTAATTATGCTTGAAATACTTAACAATAGTATTAAAGAATGGCATATAAGACTTATCGCCATAATTGTTAATCTTTTTTGTCGTCGGATATGCTTTTTGATTAGTTCGGTCGTAAAAAAAACCATTGGGGTCAACATCATATCGTTCCCCGTACCAATTTTTGAGCGTCCATAGAAATGCATATTTATATTTTACGCTATCACTGTATTTAGTTGGGTTATTTTTAATTTCGGCTGTATCCACAATTTCATAGGGCCATGGGTATACTTTACTAATAAACTCTTACATTCTTTTTTCATCTTTTTCTCTTAGAGGATATTTGGCAATTAAAAGGGTACAGGTATTCGGGTCGAAATCCGGTGGAATCCAATGTGCTGGGTCAGCAAAGGTTCTATTGCTCTGAGCGTGAACAAAGGAGGGAATTAATATTGTAATTATCAATCCGTAAATGGCTTTTTTCATTTTAAATTTATTTTACATTATATGTTCAATAATTTTTTTCGCCCTGTTGGCGCGAAAATGTTCGTTAACCGTGCTGGTGCAATCGTAGGTTTAGCCCCCTCTTGGTGCAAGCGTAGGGAAAAGTATTTTAAAATATATACCCCAGCTGTAAATTATAATAGGTACCCCCGCCAAATGTAAGCCCCTTTTGTTCAGCCATAAAAGCAACAAACGATTTCCCGAATGATATACCCGGACCAATACTGCTAAATGCCGTAAAATAGGAATCTGTATGTTCGTAACCGGTGCTTCCGGTGTAATTCAATTTTACAGAGGCCGGAATAATTCCAAAACTAATGAATGGAGCAATCTTTCTTCTGGTTAAATAGTAAGTGCCTTTTACCGGGAACCTGTACATTGATATTTTATCATTTTCTTTTTCAAGGGTAGCAGGATAAAAAAGATCATATTTCAATTTTGTAATATTAAATCCGAAGGAAAAAGACAATCTTTGATTAGCGTCGGGGTTTGTAACTGCAATAAAAAAACCGCCGGATATTCCCGAACTATTGTTTGCATTTCTGTAATTAAAAAATGTATAAGACGCATTGATACCCAACTTGATTTTTACTTTCTCTATATTTACGTATGATTGCACAGGTACACCAGGTTGTATACAAAGATTGTATTTTTCAAAAATTTTCAACATTGACTTTTTACTGAATTCTGTCTTCATAATCATATTTTCATTTATTGAACTACAATCGCTGAACAGTTTTTTTAATTCTCCGGTATAGTCTTTATGTAAACTGTACGTGTTGTCATCCATTATTTCAGATTGTCGCAATACAGTAAAAACATCTCCCTTTTTCGCTAAAAAAATATGGTCATTACTTTGTTCAAATATGATCTTAATCTCTTCTTCTTTCAGCGCCAGGTAGTACAGGCTGCAATATCCTTTTAAAAGCAGGATGGCAAATCTTTTTTCAGAAATATTTTCTCCCGCTATTACATGCTCGTATGTAATGGTCTCACAAGTGATATGTTCGTCCTCTAAAATAAAACCCAACAGATCACCCGGTTTAAATTTCTGTGCAGTATTGCTTCCAGTTTCTTGTTTAAAAGTTATTCCTTCAGACAACCGGCTGTCCCTTACACGGTCAATATAACCCCGGAGAGTATCACCATCTCTTTTAATAATGCTTGCCCTTACAAAATATCCTTTCTGAGCTTTGGCGGCTAAGCAGCCGAAAAGAAATACAAATGTCAGTAAGTAAATTATTTTCATGTGGTCATTTTTTTGGTAGATACAGTTAGTCAGGAATGATTGGTCTGCCTGCTGATTCTCCAATCATATTAAATATAACAAAATAAAGATGAGTGCTTGTCTGTTCATGGTTGCGTTTGATTTATTTAAGGCATAACATCTTGCTGACATTATCATTCGGCTCGCTGCTTTGTCGGAAATCTATATTAGTCAACTCTCACTTAAATCTGATAGATAAATAACGGGGGCAAAAAAATTGTTTGTGAAGATATATATTGAATGCCAATAATAAAAGTATATCGAAGTAATTGTCAGGAATTCATGCAGCTGTGAAGTTTAATTTTTTAGCCTCTGTAGGGTGTTACCTCTCTTTCGCAAGCCCGCATCAACTCCTAGTGAGAGCCGCCGTTCGGTTTCATGACCGACGGCCAACCATTGTTGCGTTCCCGTTTTGTTTCAAAAAAAGTTTTATGATAATGGAAGTAACAACTTTAATATGTTGAGGTATTTGCGTGGGTGTAGAAACTAAAGTTAGCGAAACTAACGGTTACGAGCACATTAACTGCAGCCGGGAATGTACTCGCTTTTCTACCGCCGGCGGTCGTGCTGCGGCGACACCAAATGACAGACACACACTTTTTCATTTGATGGAGAAAAAAGTTTGTCGCAATCCCACCTTCAAGTTGTCGTATTTGAACCATGTAAAATCCTAAAATGATTTCCATATTTGCATTATCAAATAAAATTCAAAAATTAAAAACGTTTATGAAAAAAGTAAATAGAGATTTTAGGATTATAAAATCAGTTGTAATATTAGCGATGCTTTTTTTTACAGCATTTCAATCCAATGGACAACAAGTTAAACCTGCCGACAGTGGCTACGCCCCTGTTAATGGCACTAAAGTTTATTATGAAGTATATGGCGAAGGTGAACCTATCGTTTTACTGCATGGTGCTTTTTACACTATTCAAATGAACTGGGGACAATTAATACCTGAATTGGCAAAAACAAGAAAAGTAATAGCCATTGAATTTCAAGGGCATGGCCACTCACCGTATTCCGACAGAAAATTAGATATTATGACTTTTGCAAAAGATGTGGAAGGAGTAATGAATTACTTAAAAATTGATAGTGCTGATGTAGCAGGATACAGTATGGGCGGCTCTGTTGCTTATCAATTTTCTGTACTATGCCCTAAACGTTTAAAAAGATTAGTAATCATTTCTTCTACTTACAAAACTGCGGGTTGGTTACCCATAGTGAACACAGGTTTTAAAGATTTTAAACCTGAATTTTTTGATAACACACCAATAAAAACCGCATACGATGAAGTGGCGCCTGATAAGACAAAATGGAGAAGTTTTCTAAAACAAATGTTTGATTTCGCAAAAGTACCATTCAACGTTGGTGACTCTAATATTGCAAATATTGCTGCGCCTGTGTTAATTATATCTGGTGATAATGATGGACTGGATAAAATTGAGTTGATGAAGACATATAAATTGTTAGGAGGCGGTGTTTCTGCAGACTTACAACCAATGCCAAAATCGCATTTGGCTATTGTTCCTTCGCAGGGGCATGTGAGCTTAATGATGCAGACAAAAACAATCTTAGATTATTTTGAAAACTTTTTAAACTAAGCACTATCGAAATAAACCCTGCTTAAAAAAGATATTAGCTTAACAAAAAGAAGCACGAACCCTGCCTTTCGTCCAGGCATATAAGTTGGTTGTTTAGCAATCTTTGTCGCATAGCCTTGTTCGTTAGCGATCCTTATGCTAGAGTAGAGGATTCCCGTGCTGGCCTGAGTATACTTAAATAAATGAATGCTCTTTTATATCTGCCTGTTAAAAAGAAACATTAATTAATATTCTTAACCTATTGGATTCACTAAATAAAAATATTACTTTGGATTGATAATCCGGTAACAATCGGATGACTTTACGCAACCCAACAAAACAAAAGCGAATATGAGTATTGATAAAAATTAATGATCTGTAAAATTGGGAGTTGGGGTTTATAGGGAAATACAAAGGTTAGGCAGTAATTATTTATCATATCAAAAATCTAACATGACACGATCAATTCCACTATGGGTAACAATTGTTGCCAGCTTGATGACCTTAAGTATCTTAGCATTTTCCATAAATCTTGTTGTTTATCCAAAAACTTTTTTTCCCGACACTGATTTTTTAGCAAAAGATGTAAGACATTTTACGACCATGTGGGCTATGAGACAATTTTCTTTTGGGGCTCTAATAGCTTATTCCCTCATTAAACAAAGCTCTCAAATACTTAAAATTGCGCTTGCATTGGTGATTCTTGTAAATATATTTACCATATTTGAAGGTGCCTTTATAAAAAATAATTTTTTAATTGTTGAGTCAATAATTTATTGCCTTATTTCAGCGATAATGATATTTGCTATAATTAAAAAAGAAAGAGTTTTGACATTGCAAATAGGGTAACTAGCCATGTTGGCGTGAGTATACTCAAATAAAAAAATCCTCTTATGGGCCTGCCTGTTAAAAGGAACCTTAAACTGACGTGCTAATAATTGGTCGGTATCAAATTGTTAGTGGTGTAATCAGAGTTATGATGATTCTATATTCAGCATTTAGCCTGACAAACAGTGAACAGTTAATCATAAATTTGGCAACAGTCGCGTGCAGACGAATAATTATTATCCCGCCTGCGCAAAGCTGTGGCCGTTTGGGGCCACTATTCAAATTCAAACTTTCACTTTTATGGCCGGGCATTCTTTAATTTACGCAACGACAATACTGGCTTTTTCGTTATGCATTTCCAATTGTAAAACCAACCATAACAGTTCAGGCATCATTGACGGCATGAGCCACTACGACAGATTACTTGAGAAAATGGATTTTGACTCCATTGCGCTTCAATACACTCCTGACGGTGAATTGGGTGATGTAGCTAAAGGTCGTGACACGATCAGGAATTTTCTTAAGAAATTTTCAGAATATAGGGTATTATCAAATAATTCAATTACTGATTCCATAAAAATATTTGGCGACACTGCCATTCAAAAAGGAACCTATAAACAAGTGACTATACTTCCGACAAAGGACACTGCACATATAAAAGGACAATTCGAAACCCATTGGATATGGAACCCGAAGGACGGTTGGAAAATATCAAGAATGACTACAAAACCTATACAGTAAGAAATAACGAGCGGCGCTCCATGTGACAAGAATGTCTCAATAAAAAAACCTCTTTCTTTTATATCTTGTGCAACGTTTAAGTAATTAAGGACTGTGTATTTTGTTTGGAGCTAAGTTCAATTTATATCAGATATTTATAGCAGTGCCAGGAATTAGTATTATGGAGAGTACGGGTCAGAAAATAAGTATAGTGAAACGAACGGTCATGAGCACGCTAAGTGTAGTGGAGGTTTGACTTTATGTTAGTTGGCGGTTATTCCCGGACGCTCCAAAGGCCTAAAAACAAACAACTGAATTGACATTAAATAAATCATAGTCAAAATAAATGGAATTCTCCCCATTCAATAATATTGTTAAACTTTGTCTTCAAGGTATGGAGTTGGAAGGAAAAGGTAAACCTGGAGAGGCGCTCGAATTATTTTTGCAAGGCTGGGACGAAGCGACAAACGACTTTGAAAAATATATTGCAGCTTATTATGTAGCCCGACATCAAAAAACTATTTCCGGCACGTTGAAATGGCTTGAAACGTCTTTGCAGTTTGCTTTAAAAATAAATAATGATGCTGTTAAGAGTGCTTTCCCTTCTTTATATTCAAACATTGCCAGATGCTATGAAGAACTAGGCGACCGTGAAAAGGCGAAAGAGAATTCTGAATTAGCAATTTTATTTAACAACAACCCAGCTGACAAAGGTCCCTTTTATCACGGGACCAAAGCAGATTTGCAGATTGGCGATTTGCTGACAGCGGGAGGCAGTTCAAATTATAAAGCTGAACTCAAAATGAATCATATTTATTTCACGGCTATGGTTAATGGCGCAGGCCTTGCTGCTGCATTAGCAAAGGGTGATGGACATGAACATGTTTATATCGTTGAGCCAACAGGAAGTTTTGAAAATGATCCGAATGTTACAGACAAAAAATTCCCGGGCAATCCGACACGATCATTTCGCAGCCAGGCACCATTGAAAATCGTTGGAGAAGTAGCAGATTGGGATAAGCCCACGCCCGGAGAACTCCAAAAATGGCGCGATAAGCTGGCGAATAATAAAGGGGAAATTATTAACTAAAGACTGGACGAATACAAAACAAAAACAAAGAACCGCTGACACGGGTTTTGCATTAGTGGGCGAACCATCAACGCTATTGCTGTCAGAATCATTAACCCGTAATTTAGGTTTGTTCAATTCGACATAAAAAAATAATACATACGCCCCGCCCAGGCATTGCGGGCGCTTTATATTCACCCGGTCTCTCATATGCCGTTCAAAGAATGTTTAAATAAAAAAGCGCTCTAATCCGGCGATCGGGTACCATACTTAAATAACCAGCGAGGGTTGTTCTTTGTAACTAACGGTTATGAGCACACTAAGTATAGCCGCCGGCAGAAAATAATTATGTTTTAATTTTCTTATGCCAGAAATAATAAGACAAAATACCCGGCACTATCCATATCAGCATGGTGAGCATCAAAGGGTCGAACTTGCCCGGACCGGCTATACCTGAATAGACAGCGCCTGCAAGATCAAAAAACAGGCCTGCATAAGCCCATTCTTTTATCCGGTTTAAACCCGGTATTAAAATTGCAATAACGCCGAGCAATTTTGCAATACTTATAAATTGTATAAAATATACAGGATAGCCGAGGCCATCGTGTATTACCTGGATGGCCTGTTGGGAAGGCTTTATACCGCCCACCGCAGAAAATACCATTAGCGCTGCGAAAATGATGGTACAAATCCAGTAAACTGTGTTGGTGGCTTTTGGTGTCATTTAGTTTTGTTTTAATTTCTGAATTGTTTTCTACCAATAAAAATAAGGTACAAATTTCATTTTTGCAGGTGCCATTGTTTGTTTCTCCAGGCCGTCGTTAGAATGTTTAAATATGAAAATAATTCTTTCCCGCTTGCCTTGCGGGCGATGAAGAAATTATCGGGAAAACCAACGACCGCAAAAGTTATAGGTTTTGTTTTTTTTCTTGCTTTCTCACAATTTCATCCAGGATGTGAAGAATATTCTCATTCTTTATAATTAACAAGCCGATCCGTTCTTCTGAAATGCCCTTTTTTAATTTGAAGTCATATACGGGTTGTTGATTAATAAGCTCCGATCCAAAGCATCTGAACATTATGGTGTCTTTGCTTTCAATGGTATTGGCAATTTCTAAAATATGTGTTGAAATAAAGAAGATATTATTTCTGATTTTAGCTAATGCTGAAATTATCATTAAGGAGGCGTCGTAAGCATCTTTAACGTTGGTTCCCCGAAACAACTCATCGAAAATAATTAGAAATTTACCCTCGGGTTTAATTTTAAGCGCCAGATCCTTTACTCTTTTTACTTCGGAATAGAAATGGCTGTAACCGAGATTCATATCGTCGGTTAAATTAATAGTGGTAAATAATCCATTTAGTATGGAGGTTTTTAGAGATTTTGCCGGAACGGGGAACCCAACATGGGATAAATAAATCATTAGTCCCACAGTTTTTAGGAATGTTGATTTCCCCGACATATTTGGCCCTGTTACAAAACACAAGTTTGACTCCTGGTTAAATGAAAAACTATTTTTAACGGGCGAGGGGAGGAAAGGATGGAAGCCATCAACAACATCAAATATTGTTTGAGTTTCTGTATAATAGTCAGCTAAACTGAATCCTTCATTTTTCATTACCTGGCTCAAGGTCTGAAGGACATCGATTTTATAGACTGCGGTCAGCAACTCTCTGAATGTTTTCTTTTCAGTTACCCGGAAAAATTGGTCCAGGTTATTGATTTGCGAAGAATTCAAATCCCTGGCCTGTTTGGGAGGACTTTTAAATAAACCATTTAATTTTCTAGAAGAGGTTATCTTCTTTATCTTTTCGAGTTCTTGTTCCAGGCTCACCGGCATGAGAAGTGTTTTAGCTTTTTCTATAAACTTGTCAACGTCAATAAGTAATTGAACGATGTGGAAAATGCCTTCGGTGATGGTATAGTAGTCGCTACTTAGTTTAATCTTGTTTGATAATGCATTGAGTGTGGCGTCAATTATATTATTCCTGAGCGGGGATCTTCGGATTGCAAGATAGTATTCAATATAATCTAATTGTCTTTTATATAGTTTTAAGTGACAGTCATGGAGAAAAAAGAAATTAATTTCTTCTTTCCTGGTTTGAAGAAAGTCACGATCAGCAACAGGATTACTGAGCATTTCATAGAGTGTATCTTGTCCCCCAACTGTGGCTGTCCTGTTGAAGACAGAATATATGGAATTGCCATTTTTTGTATCGGTAAAGAGTTCAAGGTCCCGGATTGTCTGCTTATCAATATCGAATATCATATATCTATCTTTGGGCCTTGTCAGTGGCAGGATTTACCATGTTACAATAATTAATCTGGTTCAGTTTATTATCGCCGGTATTTGAGAAACAGTTGTTAAGCAAATATACACAGCGTTGGATAGAACTTAAATTGTAATGCTTTTTGATGCAGAAGGATCATGCAAATCAAACAAAGTTGTCCCCGATTTCGTCCCCGCACATGAGTAAATTTTTTAGCGCAAGATATGTCGCATAGTCTTGTACGTTAGGCATGTTTGTGCTTAAGTAGACGATCCCCAGGCTGCGCTTCGAATGTTAAAATAAGAAATCTCCATTTACGCTCTTTGTAGATCGACTTTAAACAACCCAACATAGCTTTCTATTAATTGCCTTATTAAAATAAGAGCAAGAAAATTTTGTGCAGTCAAATAGCTGCGCTATATTTGCAGTCAGGTAACTGCATAAAATGGAAGCACGCAGAGATATATTCCAGGCAATCGCCGACCCGACACGTAGAGCCATATTGGCTTTGCTGGCATTGCAGGCAATGACCCCGGGGGCCATCGCAGAAAACTTTGATTCTTCGAGACAAACAATTTCGAAGCATATCCAGATTTTGACAGAATGCCAGCTTGTAAAGCAAGAGCAAAAAGGGCGTGAAATAATGTATCACTTTAATCCTTTAAAAATGAAAGAAGTGTCAGACTGGGTCAGTCAATATCAACAACTGTGGGAAAAGAAGCTTGACTCCCTGGAAAATTACCTGGCTAAGATTCAAAAAAAGAAGAAATAAAAGATGGAAAATTATAATTCATTCAAACAGGAAGGGAACATTCTTATCCATACAAGGATTCTTGATGCCCCAAGAGATTTGGTATGGGAAGTATGGACCTCACCGGAACATATAAAAGAATGGTGGGGGCCAAATGGTTTTTCGCTAACTACCAAATCAATGAATGTAGAACCGGGAGACACCTGGGATTTTATCATGCACGGTATGGGACGGGATTGGGTTAATAAAATTGAGTATGTAGAAGTGAAAAAGCCATCCCTGTTGACCTATAAACATTCTGGTGAAAGAAGCGACGATTATAACTTTACCGTTTCGGTTTCATTTGAAGAAGTTGAAGGGAAAACCTTATTGACAATGAAGTCAGTATTTAAGTCAGAAGCAATTATCGAAGAATTAAATAGAAAGGTAAATGCCATTGAAGGTGGTAAGCAAACATTAATCCGACTTGAAAACTATCTCAACTTATTAGTTAGTAACAAACATTAAAAAACAATAACAAACAGAACCATATGAGAAAAATAATTTCGTTTATGCATGTATCGCTTGACGGCTTTGTAGCAGGGCCAAACGGAGAAATGAATTGGATTAAAGTTGATGAAGAAATTTTTGATCATGTAGGTAAGCGGATAAGCCAAAGTGATGCGGCATTATACGGACGGGTAACTTACCAGATGATGGAAAATTACTGGCCTACAGCAGGAGACAAGCCGGGAGCCAGCAAGCACGACATTGAACATTCAAAGTGGTATAATAAAGTTCACAAAATTGTTTTATCTAAAACAATGAAAGACGCGAATTTGGCCAATACAAAAATTATTAGCGATAACCTTTCGCAGAACATCAATGAAATAAAACAATCCCGCAATAGCGGGAATGAAGACATCTTGCTTTTTGGCAGCCCGAGAGCAACACATTCACTTATTCAGCTGAACTTGATTGACGGCTACTGGCTATTTGTTAATCCCATAATTCTTGGACAAGGCATTCCATTGTTTGTAGATATCAAAGAGAAAATAAATCTAAAACTATTGACTACACGGCAATTTACTTGCGGGGTAACTGAACTGAATTACACAGTGGACAGGCAATAGCAATGGGCCGCTAACAAAGTAATTGCCACCTGGTATTCGTATGGTTCGAATCGTTATTTGCTGTTGTATGCTAACATTATCAATTATTAATTATTGGAGTAGGGTTTGCCAAGATGATAAACCCGCACATCTTCAACGATACCTTTGGCGTGTATCGTATCAACCGCATCTTTAGAAGAGTGGCTAAATACCAAATCAGCAATTTTTTCCGATATCAAAAAATTATTATTGAGTTCACGTGTGGCAGTTTGAATTCGCGATGCTACATTAACGGGATATCCCATTACGGTTAGATGATTTTTTTTGTTTATGATGATATTACCAACGATGACCGCGCCTCCGTGAAGCCCGATTCCAATTTCCAGGGTGTGATGAAAATGTATTGCCAGATATTGTTTATTGAATTTTTCCAGTTTATGCAGTATTTCTTCACATGCTGCAACGGCAGATCGGGCAGCATTCGCAAGGGATGTGTCCATTCCAAAAACGGCATATAAACCATCACCCGCAGTTTCAATAATTCTGCCACCATGCTGGTTAATTTCACCTTCAAAAATCAGGAACATTTTCTTTAAGATATGCACAATATCAAAAGGAAGAAACGACGCTGTAAATGGAGTAAAATTTCTAATATCCAGGAACATTAAAACCAATTCTTTTTCATACGGAAGATCTTTTTCGTGTATGGGTAAGTACAATTCTTTGTCGGTATCGTCGCGGATGATGCGTTGTATTTTTACCGGCTGACCGTTAACGGTTGTTTGGCAGGCAAGTCTTATTTCCGGTGGAAGATTATAATCTTTAACCAAAGCCAGTTCTTTTTGATTTCTTTCTGAAAGATGTGCCAGCCCTTCCAGCACGAGGATGCGACAGGTGCTGCATTTAGCATTACCGCCGCAAACATGATAATGAGGTATTCCCGCCCTGAGTGACGCACTTAGTATACTTTCGTTTGTCCTTATGTCAACGCATTTTTCTTTTAAAAACTCTACCTGGAAATTTTGTTCAGTCATCTCAGCATGTTTTCAAAGCTTTAAATAACGCGTCACAATTTAAGATTGTTTTACTAATTGTATTTCCGCAAAAAATTTCACTTCGTCACTTACCACAACATGCCCTGCTTCTGTCACCGCGTCCCAGGTAACCCCAAACTCCTTGCGGCTTAATTTCCCTTCAACAGTAAAGCCAGCTTTCGTTTGTCCGTAACCGTCAGTTGCAATGCCGCCAAATTCAACCTGCAAGGTTATAGGTTTTGTAACGTTTTTAATGGTGAGATTGCCTGTAAGTTTTCCTTTATCTTTTGCAACGGAATAGCTGGTGCCAACAAATTT